>JADLGD010000136.1 GCA_020849495.1 Fluviicola sp. | reverse complement strand
CAATGTTACAAAAAATAATGAAATCAAGAAAGGAGAATTTGAAATTCTTCTCTCGTCACTAGCCACCCAACAAAAACTTGCACAATAATTGATAAATCCGATCCAACTCAGCTCAAAACGGGAACAATTAATCAAAATGAAACAGCTTATTCTCCTTTTCGCACTCTTCTCGATGCTTCGTTTGAGTGCACAAGAACGCCAAATTGGAACGGTTGAACGACCATTTCGCTTCCAAGTTTACACAGGCGGTCCATCTATTTTAAAGTCCGCTTTCAAACTCTCCAACACTTTCCAAGACGAGGTTACCTATTCCGGTAAACCCTTGATTGGACTTTCTGCCGATTACCGTTTGTTACCTTGGCTTTCCCTTGGAACAGACATTTCGTATCGCTACGGTCAAATGCAATTCGTCATCGATGATTCAACTTTGTTTCAAGAAATAGAAGACAAATGGGATGTGGATGTGAGTTCGGTCGTGGATCCTTTTGGTAAATACGAAGTAACATTTCCACGTTTGCGCATCATGGTAGTAGGAACCGCTCATTTCCTCAAACCAACTAGTGATGCCGATTTTTACATGCAAATGGGAATTGGCTACAACCGTGTGAAACCTCGTTTGTACTTAGACGATTCTGAAATTCGCTATTTCAATAAAATTGGAACACTTTCCATGCCGGTGGCTTATCGATTGGCACTTGGTTATGGCTACCATTTCGGTGAGCACTTTGGTGCTTTTGCAGAGGTGGGACTTGGTGGCCCAATCGTCTCTGCAGGCGCCTCGTTTCGGTTTTAGACTATCGCCAACAGGTAAAAAGGCAATTTTACCTGTTCAACTAAAAAGCTAGTTAGTCAGGTAAAATTGCAAATTTACATGATGAAGCATATTTTATACCGCTACATTGTGTTCTCTCAATGCGTCGTTCAAACTTGTTTTCAAATCTGTTGACGCTTTTCTTTTTCCAATAATCAAGGCACATGGCACTTGGAAATCGCCTGCAGGAAACGTTTTTGTATAAGATCCAGGAATCACCACCGAACGTTCAGGAACATAACCCTTCAATTCAACAGGTTCGTCGCCAGTCACATCTATGATTTTTGTCGACATGGTCAAGCACACATTTGCTCCCAACACCGCTTCTTTTCCAACGCGAACGCCTTCTACCACGATACAACGAGAACCAATAAATGCATCGTCTTCAATGATCACTGGCGCAGCTTGCAACGGTTCCAATACACCACCGATTCCAACACCACCACTTAAGTGTACATTTTTACCAATTTGTGCGCATGAACCAACTGTTGCCCAAGTATCCACCATCGTTCCAGAATCCACATACGCACCGATATTCACATACGAAGGCATCATGATCACACCTGGCGCAACGTATGCACCGTAACGCGCAATCGCATGAGGAACAACTCTCACACCCAATTCTGCATAGTTTTTCTTCAAAGCCATTTTATCGTGAAATTCAAACGGTCCCACTTCAATGGTTTCCATTTTGCGAATCGGGAAATACAGTACTACTGCTTTTTTTACCCATTCATTCACTTTCCACGAACCGTCATCTGTAGGTTCAGCAACACGCAACAAGCCTTTGTCGATTTCTTCAATAACATGTTCAATGGCTGCTCTTGTTTCAGCTTGATCTAACAATGCTCGGTTTTCCCAAGCTGCTTCTATAATGGAACGCATATTTTTTGATTTTTGACAAAGGTAGAAATTAAATGAAATAGCGGTTTTATTGTGTTAACCAGAATTCATCAGTAGTGTAAAAAACGGTATCAATAAAGTATAAAACCCCATTTCGTGTTAATACGTTCTCATCATTTAAATCTTCAAGTATGATACCTAGATTAATATTGATGTAATCATTATTCCGGTTATTGATAAAACCGTTTGAGTTAAGAAATGATTTAACTTGTTTAAGGTCCGTATTCTCTGTAATTGCAACATAAGCTTGTTGAATTACGGCATAGAGTATATCATTTTCTTTTGTGAAACCAATTAATTCATAGGCTGTATCTGTAAAGAAAAAGTTGTGGAATAAAAGATTGTAAAAATATTCTTTCCAAGAACTATAATAAATTGCGTCGTTTAATTTGAGAACGTGCTCTGAATCTTTAAGATAAACTCTTTGTTCAGCTCCTTCACTCACATATTGAGTAAAATCAATAGTATCAACCCATAAGTTATTCTCAGAAATGAATTTTTCTAACCTCTTTTTTTCTTGTTCTCTGATTTGCTTTGTGCCTTCAGTTTCTGAACCTGTTTGATTGCCATCGCTAAGGTAACTGGTGATTGATTGGATAGTTCCTCCAAACCTAACTTGGCTCTTTCCTGAAATGAGATCGTGTAATTCATGTTTTAGACGATTTTACATCATTACAAAGATAAGAAAAATCAATTAGCAATATAAAGTTGATCAGAAGCTTAAAACTTGGAAGGAATAGTCGTTAATCTGATTCTATTCTGAAAAAAGGGCTTTGTAAAATTTCAGTTGCGAATTAAGTGTTTTCGTGTGGGCGCGCATCAATTTACCTCCTTTTTTCGACAGGACCCGTCTAGGGTTGTAAACCCTAGAAGCTTTTTATGGTTATCTTTGGAGCATGTCAAAAGCCCTTGCAATCGATTTTGGTCTCAAACGCACCGGTCTCGCCATTTCCGACGAGTCGATGATTTTTGCTTTCGGACTAAAAACCGTTGAGAGCAAACTTCTGATGCAAGAACTCAAAATCCTTGTTGAAAAAGAGAAGATCTCGGAAATTGTCATCGGCGAACCCAAAAGATTAGACACTTCCGACTCACACATTACCCAAAATGTACGTTTACTCAAAGAAGCAGTGGAAAAGAACTTTCCCTTGGTTCAAGTGTTTTTGTTGGACGAACGTTTTACTTCGAAAATGGCATCTGCAGTGATTGCACAGAGTGGTTTGAAGAAAAAAGACCGTCAGCAAAAAGGTTTGATTGATGAGGTCAGCGCTACCATAATTTTGCAAGATTACCTTCAAACCCGCATGAAATAAGGAAAAGTATTTCGAAACGCTCAATTTCATAACTTTGTAAAAATTTTGATTCAATGATTTTACCGATTGTTGCATATGGCGATCCTGTTTTAAAGAAAGAAGCAGAGGAAATCGATAAAGATTATCCCAACTTGTCTCAATTGATTGAAGACATGTTTGAAACCATGTACGAGGCTTCTGGAGTTGGTTTGGCGGCACCACAAATTGGTCGTTCTATCCGCATGTTCATTGTAGATGGAAGTCCTTTTGCAGAGAAAGATGAGGACGAAGAAGAAGATCCACGTGCAAAAGACATGGAAGATTTCAAAAAGGTATTCATCAATCCAATCATCGAAGAAGAATTAGGCGCTGAATGGGGATTCGCTGAAGGTTGTTTGTCCATTCCGAAAATCCGCGAGGAAGTGATTCGCAAAGAAAAAGTGCGCATGACCTATTACGATGAAAATTGGAATTTCCATGAAGAAGAGTTTGATGGCTACAAAGCAAGAATCATTCAACACGAGTACGACCACATTGAAGGTGTTTTGTTCACGGATCATTTATCGGTCTTGAAAAAGCGTTTGTTGACCAAACGTTTGGCAAACATTTCTCAAGGTGTTGTGAATGTGGATTACAAAATGAAGTTTCCAGCAATTAAAAAAGGAAGATAAAATGCGTTATTTATTCGTCATTGCTTTGTTGGTAGGGGTGATTTCTTGTTCTAGTGAGCCCAAAGAAGTAACTGAAACAACTGTGATTGATTCGGTAAAAGCGTTTGAAGATTCGCTTAAATCCATTTCTGTGGATGTGAATGCGCTCACGGATCAGAAGATTGGTGTTGCTTATGCAGAGAAATGTTTAGAGGTGTATCACCGTTTCCCGAAATCAAAAGAGGCACCAAAGTATTTGGATAAAGCACACATCATTTTCGCAAGTTTGGGCATGCATGGACGTTCGGTTGCACTAGCAGACACCTTGATTATGAAGTATCCGACTTACGAAAACCGACCAATGGTTCTGGAATCTTTGGCTACTGCTTATGATATTTACTTACAGCCGCGCAAAAAAGACAAAGTAGAAAAATACTACCAATTGCTGCTGAAAGAGAATCCAAATTTGCCCAAAGAGAAAAAAGAGGACATCGAATTTCGTTTAGAAAATATTAATCTTAGCTTTGAAGAGCTGATTATGAAGCGAGCAGGCTCGGTAAATTGATTTCGTTAACGATGTGTTAATGCATTTCAAACTTTAAAAACTTCAATTACATTTGATTCATAAATAAACAATGCAAAAGATGAAAAAAGGATTATTTACAATGATGTTGGCATTTGTTGCCGCAGTTGGTTTGAATAAAGCAGTTGCTCAAGAAGTAGTAAGTGGAGCTAAAATCGAATTTGCGAAAGAAGTTCACGATTACGGAAATATCAAAAACGGAGGAAACGGTACTTGTACGTTTGTTTTCACAAACACTGGTACAGCTGATTTAGTTATTGAAAGCGCAAAAGGATCTTGTGGATGTACAGTTCCTGAGTGGCCGAAAGAACCAATCGCTCCAGGTGCAAAAGGAGAAATCATCGTGAAATACGATACAAAACGTACTGGTGCTATCAACAAACAAGTAACGATCATTTCTAACGCTGGAAATGAGCCTACAAAAGTGTTGAAAATCAAAGGAAACGTTGCTCCTCCAGCTGAAGGTGCAAGCCCAATCAATACAACGGGAGCTCCTACAAACAACTAAAAAATATGCGCAGTCTTTTTATAGCGCTAATTATATTGAAATCCGCTATTGGCTTTGGCCAATCAGCGGATTTTTTTGTGGAAAAACCCTTGCACAAATTTCCCAAAACAGTTGAGGGTCCAGTTTTGGAACACACCTACACCGTTACCAATCAAGGTACAGCCCCATTGATCATCACTGAATACAAAGTTGCTTGTCCTTGTACCAAAGTAGTGCTACCAGATACCATTGCTCCAGGAGCTTCAGCAGAAATTAAGTTGACCTTTGATACCAAAGGAAAATACTACCAACAAGATCGTAAAATCATCTTGTTCACCAATTCAAAAAAGCCGATTCAAGAATTGCGCTTTAAAGTGTATGTAATCCCAAAAGATGAAAGTGAAGGAGGAAATCAATAAAGATCTGATTCTAAGAGAACAATTAGCAATTCAGCGCACGATTATGGCGAATCAAACCACTTTATTGTCGTTTTTACGCACGGCATTGTACTTTGCCATTGCTGGTTTAAGTGTCAGAGGGTTATTAACATTTTACGGACATGCTGTCGTAGAAATTATCTTCTATTGCGTTGCTTTAGGTTTGTTTGCTTTCGGAGGAATCAACTTCTTCATCCAGCTAAAACGCATCAAGAAAAGCCGCATCCATATCGGGAATTACCAATTGGAATACTTGGAGCGAAAATAAGCAACTGTTTAAGTTTTCAACAATGTCATTTTTGGACTAGAAAATCGCTCTAGTTTCCCTAACTTTATTCTCCCAAAATTCTGTCGTACATGTACCTTATTTTCGATACCGAAACAACCGGTTTACCTCGTGATTGGAATGCTCCCTACACCAATTTAGACAATTGGCCAAGAGCAGTTCAAATTGCTTGGCAATTGCACGATGACATGGGGAATTTGGTGGAAGCGAAAGATTTTCTCATCCATCCGGATGGCTATGACATTCCCTACGATGCGGAAAGAATCCACGGTATTTCTACTGAATTGGCGCAAGCTGAAGGTGTGGCTTTAGAAGATGTCATCGCAGAATTCAATCAAGCTCTAGCAAAAGCAAGTTTCGTAGTTGGACAGAATATTGGCTTCGATTTGAACATCATGGGGGCGGAATTTATCCGTGCCAATGTTGAAACAAACATGCATGATCTTCCCGTATTGGATACCTGTACGGAAGTGACGGCTGATTTGTGTAAAATTCCCGGAGGTAGAGGCGGGCGCTTTAAATTGCCAACCTTAACAGAATTACACGGCTTTTTATTCGATGTTCCTTTTGGTGAAGCGCACAACGCAACGGCCGATGTGGAAGCTACAACGCGTTGTTTCTTTGAGTTGATTCGCCGCGAGGTCTTTACACCTGCTGAATTGAAAGTGGAATTGCCTTACTTTGAGCAATTCAAAATCGCCAATCCAGCACGCATTGAGCCAATTGGCTTGACGCATATCAATCTCAAAGAAGCAAGTGCCAAACTTAAAAAGCCTGAAACAGCTTCAACGGTTGATGTCAATGAAGATGAGGCTTGGGAGCGTTTAAAGGATGTCCCTTTTGCGCATTTACACAATCATACACAGTTTACCATTTTGCAATCGACCATGGATGTGAAAGGTTTGATCAAACAAGCGATCAAGCACAACATGCCAGCGGTAGCATTGACAGATACGGGTAATATGATGGCAGCATTTCACTTTGAAAAAGCCATTGCGGGAATCAATAAAGAATTAGAAGCTGAACGAAAAGAGGCAGAAGAAAAAGGGGAACCGTTCAACAAACAACCTTTGCTTCCAATCATTGGTTGTGAAATGTATGTGTGTCGTGATCGTTTGGATAAAACAACCAAAGACAACGGTTACCAAATCGTTTTCTTAGCTAAAAATAAAAAAGGTTACCACAACCTGATCAAATTGGCTTCCATCGCTCATACGGAAGGAATGTACTACGTTCCTCGTATCGATAAAAAAGCGGTGGAACAATACAAAGAAGATTTAATTGTCCTTTCTGGTGGACTTGGAGGTGAAGTGCCAAACTTGTTGCTCAACGTGGGTGAAAAACAAGCAGAGGATGCTTTGCTTTGGTGGAAAAATCAATTCGGCGAT
>JADLGD010000135.1 GCA_020849495.1 Fluviicola sp. | reverse complement strand
GTGCTTCATTCAATTGATTCTGACGGAAGTATTTTGTTCCAATCAAATCCATGAAACGCATCTCGTCTTTGCGCAAATTCACATAACACCATTGCGTAAAATCATCTGTTGTTTGACGTGTTGTCAACGCTTGTTGGATTAATTTCAAAGCGCTGATATCATAAGTAGCATCTAAATAATAGAAATACTCGTAGTAATAATCCGAACCTAAAGTTGTATGATGTTGTTTACTTTTCCAAAAATCAGAATTGGATCCTTCGTTTACATGTGAAAAGATACATGCTGCATCAACGTATAGTCTCTTCATTTCCAATTCACGAGCTACTGCTAATAAAAATTGATTTTCATTTGCTTTGTGGGCTTCCATTAAAAACGTTTGATCTTCCTTCGACATTAGAAAAATCGATCGTTTACTTGCAATTCGATACAAAATCCACAATTGATTCAATAAGTGTATTTGCGCTTGATTACTGCCAACTTTATCACCAACGGCTTCTAATTTTGATTCAAAACCTTCAAAATCTCTTGCAAGAAATGTTGCATACACAGCATACACATCCAACCATGATTCAGATGTTAATCGTTTCGTTGAAATGGATCGAATGACAGTTGCCAATTTTGCAGCATAAACGCGATCTTCTGCTACTCTATCTGAAATGACTTGTTCTTCCACTTCTTCCCAAGCATATTGAGTTGAAGGAGAAAACTCCGTATAAGTTGGGGTTAAAATCCAATCTTCCAGCTTATTGATTTCTCTTAAAACCAAGAAATTCAAACACGGATGGTTCGGATCGATAGCCGCAATTGCTTCGATGTGATCCAAGGCTTTAGCATAACTCAAACTTGCAGAAATGAAATGCAAGGCTATTTTTTCATCGTTCGTTTTAGCTTTTGACAACAAATCTTCTAGAGCATATTCATTATTGAAAGCCTCATGAATAGCAAAACGTTTCTCTGTAGAATTCAAGAAAACCAAAGCTGCATGAATCGATCGTTGTTGACTTTCCGTTTCAGTTAAAGTGTAGAAGTGTAAAGCCCAGTAATCCAACGCGTTGTTGTACTTTAATTTACTGAAATAGTTATCATAAATTGTTTGTACTTTCTTCTCATCTCCGTGATAATAAGCCATGCGTAAAGCCAAATAGGCATAGCGTTTTTTCAATTCAGGCTGCGTAGCATCTTCTGCAAATTGAAGCGCTTTTTTAATCATCTTCGCTCGCTTACGTTGAAACGATTTTGGAACACGTTCCCAAGGATCACTTCCCATGGTATTGAATCCACTACAGGATTTGGCAAAAATGAAATAATTGATTTCTGCAGTCTTTCCGTTCTTGTGCAATCCTTCTATGAATGGATTCCCACAATTCTTATTGCGCATATCAGCAGAAGTAGCATGAATCAATGCTTCATAGATATCTGCTTCGTTGTATTGATTTCCAAAATAAGCATTCCACAAGGCAGTATTTTCAGCATATTGTTCTTTCGAATCTACTTGAAAATCGTAATCATCGTAATAAAATTGATAGGCACAGTAATGAAACCAATTCACTTGATTGGGCATCACCATTTCAGGTTTCAATAAATTATAGCGCACGTCTTCACCATAAGGATAAAAGCCACATGCAAAAATGGAAAGCGTACTAAGGCTTGTAAAAAGTGTAAGCAGAATGAATCGTTTCATACGAATACGTTTTTAATTGATTTTCATCCAAGTAAAAAAGCGCAACAACGGGTGCTTGGTCGAATTCCACCTGCTGTTGAATCAAGAGCATTGCTTTCTTCAATCGTTTAGAAGAAATGGTTTCTATTTTCAATTGATCCCCTTTTCTTAAAAAAACAGAAGCAATTGTTGTGTCTTTTGTCATCACAAACCAAGATCCCTTCAATTCTTTCAAACAAGATTGAATGTCCTTTGCATTGGTGTTGATGATTCGGTAAAAATGTTTGTTCTTGTAGACATGTACTGCTGAAAAAGTAGGCAATGCTAAATCTAAAGGAACTGGATATTTTTCAGCTCCGACTAAGTATTTTTCCAATTCAGGTAAATCTAAAATCGAATTTCGATTGGGTGCATCAAAGGGCGAAATGAGGTTGTAACACATCAACATGGCTTTATCCACAGGCAAAACTCCCATTTTATCTGGAAATTTATATGGATACAAGCGTAGCGTTGCACTCAAACTAAGCTTCCCCATTTTCTGTTTCAACAATTTCAAAAAAGCATGGTAATTCTCTTTGGTACTAATCGTCCAATCACAATCGATTTGAATTTCTTTTAGTTTCTGAATGCCAAATTGTTCTTCATAGCGTTTTCGAATCAGGTACAAGACATTTTCAACTAATTCTTCTTGACTTTCAGTCGTTGCATACTTGAACACAACATTGCGAATAAAAACAGTTGGAATGATTTCCAAAGAATCATACAAAGGATCTTGAAGTGTTAAAGCTGTTTTTGAAATTGGAAATGCACCAGTATGCGGATTAAAATCCACTTCAAAAAACTTTACATACAGTTTCTTCAATTGATGCTCGTGCAAAAAAGCATTTTCATCATCAGTTAAGTTGTATTGATCACTTTCCCAAAAATAAGCTGCCGGAATGCTATTCCCTTTAGGTTTTGAAGGATAAAACAACCAAATCAAACCAATGAATAAAATCAAAAGGCTTAAGTAGAATAGCTGTTTTTGCTTCGTTTGTATCATCTCTACAAACTAAGCCAGTAATTTTTCTTCTTTCGGTACTCTGAAAAGCATCAACAAACCAATAACGAAGAAAAAAGCAACAGAAACCACTGAAAAACGCATGTTATCAAAGGCAATCTCCATGATACCGAAGAACAAGGTTCCCAATACAATTCCGATTTTTTCAGTTGCATCGTAAAAAGAGAAATAACTTGCGTGATCTT
This sequence comes from Fluviicola sp., assembly GCA_020849495.1. Lineage (GTDB taxonomy): Bacteria > Bacteroidota > Bacteroidia > Flavobacteriales_D > Crocinitomicaceae > Fluviicola. The sequence continues at coordinate 1,781 of JADLGD010000135.1, read as the reverse complement.
CTGTTTCAGGTAAGTACTTGGAATACGTTGAACGAGCCATAGCTTGAACGCCACCCATTACTAACCCTACTGAAGCAGCTAGAATGTAAAACTCTGTTGGTGTGTGAATGATGAATGCTGCACAACAAATCAATACCCAAATGACGATGGAAATACCAAGTGTTTTGATGTTACCAATTTTACGAGAAACACGCGACATTAAAAATGCACCAGCAGCACCTAATAATTGGATCAATAAAATAGCGATGATCAATCCACTATCATCAGGTTTTCCATCTTTCAAAGGCCAATCGATTTCTTTTTTGGCAAAAAACGTCGCCATCAACATCACCGTTTGCACACCTGTATTGAAAAAGAAAAAAGAAGTCAAATAGCGTTTCAAACGGTATGTAGAACGAAATTCAATAAATACTTTCTTCAATTCTTTGAATCCTTTCCAGATGTATCCTTTTTCCGCTTTACCTGTTACTTTTGTATTCGGTAACACGCGGTAAGTGAATTGCGAAAAGAAAATCCACCAAATACCAACAAGAACAAAACAATATTTCACAGGCATAGGATCCAATTCTAGTGTCGATGGATCGTCAAAATATGAAAGTGTTGGTACTTTAATTAAAACCAAGCATAAAACCAACAAACTCATCGATCCAAAATATCCCATAGAAAAACCACGAGCAGAAATCTTGTCGTGATCTTCTGGTACAGCGATTTCAGGTAAATAGGAATTGTAGAACACCAAACTGTTCCAAAAACCAATACTTGCAACAAACAAAGAAAGCAAGCCCAATTCGAGCCATCCTGCTACTAATAAGTCTTTGAAAAAGAACAAGGAGATACAAGCTAATGCTCCAGTATAACAGAAAAATTGAAGAAATCGTTTTTTGTTTCCGCGATAATCTGCAACACCTGAAAGCAAAGGAGAAAGAAAAGAAACCAATAAAAAAGAAGCAGAAAGCACAAAACTCATTAAAGCTGAATTGGATACTTGCCAACCGAAAAAGTCAACTGTCACCACTTCATTTGCTTTTAAGGCAAACTTATCTGCCTGATCCCAAGCAACGTGGTATTTCTCCGTTTTATAATAATTCGTTGTAACCGTATCATAAAAAATGGGGAAAATAGCCGATGAAATCACCAAGTTATAAACAGAATTGGCCCAATCATACATGACCCAACCTCTGATTACTTTCTTGTCTCCTTTTACTAGTTCCATAAACGACTTTCTAGTTTATTGATTGACTGTAGTACCATCTACATAATCTTGTAGATAGCTAAACAAAGGCGTCAAGTTTCCATTCAAATCTGTTTCACTTGCTCGACCAATCACATCGTCCAAATCTTCACCAAATAAATGCGGAAAAACTTGTTTGATCAATTCGTTTCCAAAATCTTCAGATGCATCTTGTGGTAATTCACAAGGTAAATTATCCACAGCCATTACAGCTACAACGCCTTCTTTTTTCCAATCCGATTCAGATTCAGATGCTGGGTCATAGCCATAAACTGGATCAGCGATTTTAGAAGGACGAATCGTACAAGCAATTGGTCCATCAATATCACACGAAACATCAGCTACCACTTCGATTTTATTGGAAGCTTGTTTGAAATCTTCTCTCGTGATAATAAAAGGTGATTTATTGCTCCAAAAATGGCAAGCAATATACATCTGTGCTTTTTCAGCGTAACGGAAAAACGATGATTTGTATTGATCTGGATGCGCGTAGAAATCACTTTTTTCAAATGGTGCTCCATCTTTTCTTGCATAATAATCTTCTACTTCC
>JADLGD010000134.1 GCA_020849495.1 Fluviicola sp. | reverse complement strand
AATATTGAATACTTTTTATTCAGATTGACTCAAATTTATGCCTAGCCCCCAGAATTTGGTCTTGATCCCTTGTACATCTTATGAAATTGATTACGAACTTTCTATTCCTTATGATCTCCGCTCTGAAAAAACACTCAAAAAGTGTGAGTGTTAGAGCGAGAGAAGAATGCAAAAAGAAAAAGAGCATTCAACTTGCGTCAAATGCTCTTTTTCCCTTTGTGACCTCGTCAGGAGTCAAACCTGAAACCTTCAGAGCCGTAATCTGATGCTCTATTCAATTGAGCTACGAGGCCTTGTCTTTAGACGGGTGCAGCGCCTGTGCCATAGCTTCAGCGCGGGCACAAAGATACGCTCATTTTTTAGTTTTGCAAGCGTTCCTTGGTGATTTTTTTAAAATTATTGAATTTCTGCGCTTATTCCTCTCTCTAACAATGCGGTACACAATGGTTCTAATTTTTCATATTCCCCACGTTTTACCTGACATTTGCCATTGAAATGAATGATCCATGTGCATTGCTCTGCCTGCTCTACTTCGTGCTTACACACTTTGATCAAGGATTCAATGACATGGTCAAAGGTGTTTACATCGTCATTGAATACAATCAAATCTTTTTGATCAACCAAACACTCTTTGGTGTCCAATACTGCTTCAACTAATGTTTCCATGTGCTCGTTTCTTTTATTCGTACAAATTTACGCCTTTCTAAACTTATTCTTGAGAATTTTCTACAGCAATTGTGCTTGCTCCATAGCGCTCCAGTCGTTCTTTCAAATATTCAGCCTCTTCTTCGTTCACTACTTCAAAGGTGATTTGTACTCCTTTTTCAATTGTAATCGCTCTATAAGCTGATGAATAACGCAAGATCCAATTGGCTCCAGCAGCACTCATTTTTTGATCGGCCCAAGTACTTACAACAGTGATCGATTTTGGTTCACTTTCAAAATTTGTTGACTGATTTTTTGTCAATGTATCAAAATCATATTGCGAATCAGCTAAGACTGGCAATGCTTTTTTAGAAGGATAATAAACCGATTTAATGTGTTTGTCTAAAGTATCGTAATAGAAGGTACCATAAGCATTCAAACGTTGAATGTCTTCTTTCGGGAATGAATTGAAAGTCGTTTCACTGACTAATTGAACAGGTTCTGCTGCTTGTTCAATGATTTGGTTTTCTACAACCGTTGTCACAGGGATTGTACTCGATTGGATTTTTGCAGCTGCCGTATCTTTTTCCAATACCCCTTCCCCATTCTCAGCTAAAATGCGTTTTGCTTCGTCCAAAGAAATGCGTTCACCTTTGTAGTATGCTGTGATAAAGGCATCTGTAATTCCTCGTTCAACTGCTTGTGCTTTCTTTGGTCGTGCAGCAGCAATGGAATGGAACATTCCAGAAGAATAACGAATTTGACCATTCTCCAATCGTTTGGTCACCAAAGGTGAAATATTTTTCAATTGCTCTGCAGGAACAGGTTTATTGTAAACTCCTACTTGAACGGTAAAGAACAAGCCTTGTTTTTCTTCTACAGCCGTTGCTAAAGCAGCACCTGGACCTTTGTTATAATCTGAAGGCTTAACAACAGGTTGGTATTTTGCAGCAGAATCAGCTGGCATTGCAGCTAAGGTGTTTTCTACCAATTCCATGACCAATTCTTCTTGTTTTTTCGGTACACACAAGCCCTGTTCTTCCAAACGTTTTGCTTCTGCTAACGAAATGCGTTTACCATCACAATAAGCTACTAAGAAAGCATCAGCATATCCTAAATTTCGAATCTTTGTTTGAGCATCCAATCCTTTAGCGCGCTCACCAAAATAACCTGCTAAGTATCGTGTGATTCCGTTATCTAATTTTTCACCAGTTACAGGAGTAAATTCCTTGAATAAATCTTCACGAATTGGTTTCGCAAATGCACCTACTTGCACACGATACACCAATCCAGAAGGTGTTTCCAAGCCAATTGGAATGACCGCTTTTGGTCGAATGGTTTGCGTGTTATCTTCTCCAATTTTAAATCCATTCGCAACGATTGGCGCTAATGATTCCATTGCTGTATTGGAAACCACTGGTGCAACATCTCTTGCCAACAAACTGTTCCATTTTTCTTTATCACCAGGTAACGAATTGACTTTTTCAGCTACGATTGCATCCAAACGATTCACATCTGCTTGTGCTTGTTTCAATTCATTGCTCAATTCCTTCAATTCAGCAATCAAATCGCCTTGCGCTTTTGGATCCGAACTTGCTGCAATTTCTTGGCGAACAGCTTCCATTTCCTTCGCTATTTTAGTTGCAGTAGCACGAGCTTCATTTACTTCTTGTTTTGCTTTGTAAACAGTCGAATAAGCTGTATTAGCTGCCAATTCAACTTCTTCTTTGTAAGTAACATTCGTTGACAATGCGGCATTTAAAGCAGGATCATTCGTATTTTCTGCTGCCAGTTCACGCTCCATTTCTTCAATTGCTTTAATCGCATCAGTAAGCGCTAATTTCGTTTCAATAAGCGTTGCATTTGTGCCAGCATCGTTGTTTGGATTTTTCAATTCGGCATCAATCTGACCAATTTCTATACTGAATCGGCGTTTTTGTTTCGCTAAAATTTCTGGCGTTGCGATGATCACCCCATCATTTTCAACAACCGCTTTCACTTCATTGAATGACTTCGTTGCTTCCAACAAACTAATGGCTTGATTCTCTTTTTCTAATTGCTCGTTCGAATTTTCGTTTGTTGAACCAGTAATTTGCTGATCGATGCGTTTCTCAACCGCTTTAGACAAAGGTGTGTTTTCTGTCTTCAATTCAGCTGTTAAAGCTTGACGTTCTTTTTGAATCTCATTCAAGGCTACAGCATTAACTTTTTCTTGTAAAACAGCCTGTTGCTCTTGATTTTTAGTCAATTCTTTTTGAACTGCTTTCTGTTCAGCTGGTGTTCCATTTGCCAAAGTTTCTTGCAAACGTTTTTCTTCAGCTTGAAGAGACGCTAAGGCTTGTTGCTCTTGAGTAACAGCGGTTTTGTTTGTATTATCAGTGTTGTTGACCGAATTATTTGTTGTCGCATTTTGTGCTGCTAGTTCTAATGTTGATTGATTTTCTTTCAACGCTAATGCACGCTCGTTCACCAATTCCAATTGCGATTCAATGGCTTTTAATTCAGGAGAATCAGGCGATTTTGCTTGGAATTCTGCTTGTTTCTCAACCAAACGTTCACGCAAAGCATTGACCTCTTCTATGGTAGTTGCATTCGCTTCCAAAGTCGATGGTTGGTCTTTCATGACACGTTGAAAATCATCTCCAAGATTCTCCTTCAAAGCAATAGCAGGGTCAGTAGCAATTGGCTGTGTATTTTCTTTTCCTTCAATTGCAGTAATTCGACCATTTGATGCATCCATCAATTCCGCTAATACTTTGTTTTCAGCAGCTAAATCAGGATTGAAATTAGCAGCTAATTTTTTGTCATTTGCTTTAATGGTTTTGATCAATTTTGCTTGTAATGTTTTCTCTTGTGCTACCAACTCTTCTTTTTCAGCATCCGTAAAACTATTCGCTTCCATGTTTGGAGCTTGGTATTCAGGGAAAATCTCTTGTTGTAATACCTCCGGTTTGATTGCCGCTTTTTTAATGGCTACCAAATCTTCTGTTTGTTCATTTACTTTCGCTTCTTGAATCGCCTGAAACTCTTTCAACTCTTCATTTTTAGTTGCTAAATCCGTTTTACTTGGATCTTTAGCTAAAGCAGCATCGTTTGCATTGATTTGTTTTGTAACAGCATCCAACAAAGCTTGTTCTTCTTTGATGCGATTCAATTCTTTCTCTTCTTCTGATACAGATGAAGCATTGATTTTTTCAATATTGGTTTGGTATTTTGGTCGTATCTCAGCAATGACTTCTTTTGCAACATCTTTTTCTGTCTCACGCTCTTTGATACGCGTATCAGCTTGGTCGATGATGTTCTGCAACAATTGTGATTCTTTCATCACAGCAGGTGATTGCTCGGATGCTTTCAATGTTTCTAAACGAGAAGTCGCTTTTTCTACTAGCGCCTTATCCACTTCATTTTTATCTTTTGCCGTAGTAGCACTCGCTAATGCTTGTTCATAATTTGGAGACAAGTTGTTTTGAACTTCTGTCTCTGTTAAAGTTGTTGCTTTTTCTTCACTCGCAATCAAATCTTTCACCTTAGCAGATCGATCAGCAATTGCATCTTGTTTCGTTGCTTTTAACTGCTCCAAGACTTCAATGCGTTTTTTGGAAACTTCAGTTGGTGTTTCTGCTTTCAAATCCGTCAAAGCATCATCAATGATATCAATCAGTTGTTGTTCAATTTCATTTTGCTCGAGCAATTGCTCTTTAGATGTTGTTGAACCTGCAGCAGTCATTCGCTCTGTATAATTCGGCATTAAAGCCGTCAATTCTTTCTCTGGTGTGATTGCTTTTATAGCTTCAGCAGTATTGTTGTTTTCAGAATTGTTCGTTCCATTTGTTCCATTAGTTCCGTTTGAATTGCTGTTATTCATCTGAGCAATTGCATTTTCACGGTTTTCAATATTTCCTTGCGTAGTTGATTTCAACTCTTTTAAAACCTGTTGCTTATTGATCAAGGCTTTGTTCTCTGGATTGGAAACTAATTGCTCTTCCACCGATTTTAATTCCTGATCTATTTTTGTCAATAAGGTTTTATCTACATTATTGAGAGCTTGCAATTGATTTTCAGGATTGGATTCTCTGGCTGCTAATTTTTGTTCTTTGTATTCAGGGAAAATTTCTTTCACGACTCCATCAGGAGTTGGATTTTGAGCTTCATTGGATTGATTGATGGCATCCAATCGTTTTGTACGCTCATTGACTTGTTGCTGGGTTTCATTTTCCAAAGCCAACAATTCTTTTTCAGCCGTTTGTGCTTCCTTATTGGTAGGATTTTTAGCCAACTCTGTTTTAACTGTCGCTAATTGTTTGTCTATTTCTTTGAGTAATTTTTTATCATTTCCATTTTTGGCAATCAACTTTTGTTCTTCAGACATATCAGCTGCTTTATCAATAGCCTCTTGATCAGCCTGAATTTCATCATGCATTTCAGTAATATCAGCAACAATGGATTTGAACTCTTGTTCATTTCCATTTGAAGTAGCAGTATTATTCGTATTGGCTGGATCAACTGTTTTACTTAATTCTGCCACTTGTTGATCGATGTATGCATCTAATGAACGTGCATTTTTAGTGTCCACTTCTTCTAATTTGGACTTCACAACAGTTGGTTCCACTTTTTTGTCCGTTACAGCAGAAACATTTTGGATGTAAGCAATTTGTTGATCCAATTGCACTTCTTTTTGACGTTTTTCATCCACTTTCTTTTCCAAACGTGCTTTTTCTTCGCTCACTAAACGCAATTCTTCTTTTTTACGGTCGATATTGCTTTGGATCTCAGGTTGATCTTTTGTTTTCGCTTCTTTTAATTCAGCTTCTAATTGAGTAATTTCTTTCGATACCGCTTGTTCAGACTGTTTGTACTCATTCAATTGTTTGGATAAATCACCGACTTCTTTTTGCAACTTGGTTTTTGTCTCTACCAAAGGATCTATCGGATTATCCACACGTGCATTTGTAGCTTTGATTAGTTCACTTTGAGGTACAACTGCTTCTTTCACAGCAGCCATATCGTTGTTCTGAACTGCTGCAGCCACTTTTTCAGTCATTGTTTTTAGCTCGTTGTATTTCTTTTGTTCCTCAGGAATCACTTTTGAAATACTATCTGCAAAACTTAAATAGGTGCGTACTTCTTCTTTCAATTGATCAGCAGCATTCATTTTTTCTTGTGCCTCTTTCAATTTTTCCAATTTCACTTTATCGTCTGCTTCATTAGCTGTCGTAGCAACTAAATTTTTCGCTTCTTGTTGTAATTTATCTGCTCTAGCCAAATTCTCCATCGAATTGTTCAAAGCACCATTCAATAAATTTTCGTTGGCTTGCAATACGGCCTCTTGTTTTTCTTTTACTTTTTCAAAAGCATTATTGATTTCTTGTGGACTGGCATTTTCTAAACCTAATTCAGCTAAGATTTTTTCGTTTTCTTTTAATGCATTTAACTCTTCTAAGTTGAATTGTTGCACATTTACATTCAATTCAGAACGCTGTTTGATGACTTCAGCTAAAACCGATTGTGGATCTTCCACTTCTTCATTGAACAAATCAGTTACACGAACGACTTCCTGATTGTCTAGCGACTCATGAGAAATGCGTTGCTTCAAAGGCTTAAACTCTTTTTGAAAAGGGATGTTTGCCAAATATTTATGTACCGTTGGATTTCCTTCCACGACCATTTCATAGGTGTACTTCCCTCCTTTTGGCAGCGTAATCAAATATTTCCCTTTATCTGTTGATGTGTAGGATCCAATTTTATCTCCGCTCGCATAATCGGTGACAGTGATGGTGATTTTCTTGTTTTCTGGATTAATTTTAGAAGAAAAGTCTCCTTTTATAATGGCCAATTGCAAAGGAACGCGGTCTACTCTTACTTTGTAAACAAACATTTTCCCATTCGTACTTTGTCTCGAAGAAGCGAAATAGGCGTTTTGATCCAAGGAATCAACAATATAGAAAAGATCATTATCTGGAGAAGAAACGGCAAAATCCATGTTCTCAGGTGGACCAAAACTATTGTTTTCCGCATCGTATTTTGAGCGATACACGTCGTATCCTCCCATTGAATTGTGTCCTTTGGATGAAAAATACATGTATTCTCCACCTGGATGCATGTAAGGAAAATCTTCATCAAAAGCCGTATTGATTGCACCATTCACCTTTTGAGGCAAACTCCAAGATCCATCAGGCAATTTATTTCGAACATAAATATCCTTGTTCCCCTCATCCGATTCACCATAAGAAGCATAAAATACTTTGCTTGTTTTAGCTGGAAAATGAATCAATGGAACATGATTTTTCTTTTTATCAATTTTTGATTGAAAATTGGCCGCTACAATGATTTCCCCCCCGATATTTTTCAAATCATAGAGTCGGAAAAAATTAGCTGCTTCGTATTCTTTCTTTTCAATTACGACCAAATCAGTAATGGTTGTCAATAAGCGTTTCCCATTTTGACACATTTCGATTTGTCTATTCACATCAAAAGCAGGATTTGGTTTGGATCCTGCTTTTTGTTTGTATGCTTCGTAATTTTTTATGGCTTCATTGAACTGATAATTCAAATGATGTGCTTTTCCTAAGAAGTAAAATGCTTGTGCATCTATATTTGGATCAGTAACACTGTAATTGAGGTACTTGAAAGCATCTTGTTTTTTATAGGAATTGAAGAGTAAACAGGTTCCGTATTTATAGTTGTATTCATGTGAGCGCGGACTCAAGGCTAATAGTCTCAAATACAAAGAAGTAGCTTCTACGTATTTTTCAGATTCAAAGAGTTTATCTGCTGAAGCTTTGATTTCAATCTCAGTTTCTTGGGCAAATGAAGCCGTCACTGTCAGGAATAACAGCAAAAGTAGCTTAGCACATTTGTTTGCGAAATCAGTCAACTCTTAGAAATTGAATACGTTATCAATACGACTAACGCTTAAAAAGGTTCATTTTATTTTCACTTCCATCCAACAAACGGTGAATGTTTTTGCGGTGAGCAAAAATGACAATTGCAGCGAGAATGGTTCCACAAACAGGTAAAGCAATCGTGTGAATTGGAAAAGCAAACCACAACAACATGGAAAAAGCCAAAGCTGCTGACATAGAACCGAGAGATACGTAATGACTTAAAATAAACACTAACAGAAAAATAACCAAGCAAATGAGTGCTGCAACGGGTTGTAAACCAACAATTACTCCTAAAGAAGTAGCCACTCCTTTTCCACCTTTAAATCCTGCAAAAATGGGAAATACGTGTCCAAAAACAGCCAGAAAAGCTGCTACCAACTGAACGTGTGTCAATTCTGGAGCTGAAAAATCATAACCTAGAATAAAATAAGGAATTAACACCGCAAATATTCCTTTGAGCACATCAATGGACAGTACTACTTTACCCGCTTTTTTACCCAAAACACGGAAAGTATTGGTTGCACCAGCATTTTTACTACCGTGTTCACGTACATCAATTCCATAGCGTGCCCTTCCAACCCATACTGCTGTTGGAATCGATCCTAAAAAGTAGGCTGGTAAAGCCGCTAAAAAGTCAGAATACATATTACTCGTAAACGCTATTTAATTTCGCTAAAAATACACTATTCGTAGCAATTTGATACAAGAAATTCTTTGTTTTTCGCTTGTCTTCCTTCAATGCGCTGATCGGAGCTTGCAATTCAGCATCACTAGTAATGATATTCAAGGTACCATCTCTTTTGATCATAGAATAATCCAACAAATAATCTGGTCCACCTGGAACTTGTAAGTTCATAGCAAAATGATCGCCGTTTTGAGAGTAAATTTGCTCAAAGAACGAACGGAACACCACTTGTCGCATGACAGGTTTTCCATACATGTTTACAATTGCAGCGCCTTCTACACTTGACATCAATCCTTTCGGTTCTTTATTTGTCGGAATAGATTTCAAGCGAACACCAGTAATGACAATCGATTTTTCAAAAGCATCCGGAACACGTTTGATTTTCTTATCTTCAGATAGCGTGTATTCTTCTTTCAATTTATCGGCAGTTTTGCGATCCGACCAATTCAATAATGCTTGTTCTAAAGTTGTAGAACCGAAATCAAGTGGTTTGGATCCTTCAAAAGCAACAATACGTTCAGCCGCATTTTCCCAAGGACCTTTATCCATTGGCAAATTCATGCGCATAGTAGAATTAATCGTTGTTTCACCAGAGTTTTGATCGTAATTAACCGTTCCTACCGCATCGATGGTAACATCACCGAAATCCATACCTAGATTGATAACACCATCCCCATTCAATGAGCAGGTCTCAGTATACAAGGCAATGAAATTTCCTACAGCATTTCTGTTAATTAATTTTTCTTTTGAACCAATTTGGAATTCCTTTGCATTGAAATCGTATTGCAACAAACCACTAGCTGTGATCAACATTGGATCCGATGCTGCCTCCAAAGAAGACAAGAACGTTGGATACAAACGAATCGAATCTTTTGTACGAGAGTCTCTCCAAACAATACCTGCCGCAATTGCCTGTCCATCCAATGTTTTCATGTTTTCAGATACAGGGATTTGAATGTTTTTTGGATCAATTTGAGCCGTAAATGACATCCAGCTTTTCGGGAATTTCTCACAATCATGGTTAATACGTGTTGCACCAGAGAAATAAATCAATGGATTAGCTGCCTTTATATTCACTTGACCATAGTAATCAAATTGTTTACTCAATTTGAAATTCGCATCGTTCTTTACATTTCCTTTTGCATACGTTTGGAAAGAAGAATCGACAGCAATCTCATCCATGGTGATGAGTGTTTTGGTCGAATCTGCATCATAGTAAGGATAATCACCTTTACTTTTAAATACACGTCTCGCTTCAATGTTCGTTGTAGCATTCGTGAAAGTGTGGTATTTGGTGATGTAATTCGCCACAATTTTTGAATTGACCAATGGATCCATTTGCGCTTTCTTACGAATCGTCACACGCATACTATCTGGATAGATTCGAGCATCAGCAACATCGATGTATTCCGTTTTAGAACAATAGATGGTTTTCTCTTTCATCGAGAAATTTGCTTTTGGTGCTCTAAACTGCAGTGAATCCTGTTTTGGATGAATCGAGAAGAAATTTGGTCCAACTAAATCCAAATCCGAATTAATGGAAATATCATCCGTTTTCTCTTTCGAAGAAAGTTCTACTTCATCTCGGTCCATTAACCAGGTGAAAATATCCATTTTACACACGTATTGATTTACAGGGAATGTAATGGTAGATTCACCATTATTCGATTTAAATTCACCTTTACGTTCTTTAAATGACACATGAGCAGTTACATTGTCTGTTTTAAACGCCAAAGGATCCTCCCCTTCTTCTTGGAAGGTATTCTTGAGATTGAAGACCGAAGTATCTGCATCCACATCCCAGCGTTTGTATTTGAAATTATCGGAACCTAAATTGGCTTTTTGGAAATTCATGATTCCAAAACCAGTCATTCCTGAAGGTTGAATCACCGCAGTTCCTTTCATTTTTGCTTCTCCTTTGAAGAATACCAATTCATTTTGAGGAGTAGAAGCTGCTTTTAAAATGTTCTTTTTCGGAACATAAGTAACATAAGCTTCTGGACAAGTCACATCGGGGAATTGCACACCGATTTCAACTGGTTTGTTGGTGAATTCAGCAAATCCTACTGTTGAATCGGGTAAGAACGTAAACAACTTAGATAATGAAGTAGATTGAATGAAATCAATTTTTCCAGCACCTTGTAAACCGTTATTGGAAAGCACGATGGTATTGTCGTATTTCGCTTTTGTACCGTAGAATGAATAACCCGTTGCAGGTGATTTTGTACTAAATCCAAATGAATAATCGTTCATGATTTTCAAAGAATCTCTGAAAACAGGGAAAATTCCTGCAGATGTCAATTCACCTTTTAAACGTAAAGTACGCTCTTTAAAGTTGTCCAAACTATCAATTTCAAACGGATCACACGTAAAGTAGAATCGTGTTGAATCGTAAGCGCCTTTGTAGATTTGTTTTGCGTTATAGTAAATCTTCGTTGGTTTCGTTGATTTGATAACTGGGTATTTGTGAATTGCTTTGTTATTTCCAGAACGGTTATTTGGATCATCGATGGTAATTTCTCCAACCAAGTCATTGATTGCAGAACCCATTAAAATTGGTTTCTGTCCATCAGCTTCAGACATTGGTCGCACTTTGAAAAGTGTTTTATCTGTCTTTACCAAGTTGATTTTATTAGTTTTATAGGTATAGCTCGCTACCAAAGTATGGGTTTGCAATTTACCCGCATTTGCCCAACCTGAAAAATCGAAATCACGGTTTTGTTTAACGGTTACTTTCGCATTATCCGGTAAAACAAATGATGCTTGTGCTTCAGACAATCCAACTTGATCAACAGCATCCAATTTCAATTCTAAATTTGATAAACTCACATTACCAAACTCTTTTTTCAATCGGCGTTCTTCTGTTTGTTTCTTGTAGATTTGTTGAATTTCTTGTAGATATTGCTCATTTTTAATTTGTTCGTCTGTGTATCCTTCCAATTTTTTAGGGCGCATATCAGAAACAAAACTCAAGTTATCGTAATCAATTTTACCAGATCGTGCTTTGATAAAGTTTTCCATTTTTTGATTGACACGAACCACTTTTGATTCCGTATCGTAGCTCAAAAATCCATATCCAGCTAAATCTAATAATAAAGGTTTTGCTTGTTCGATGGTTTTACCCAAAGCCGTAGCCGCTTTTCCTTCATCGATGACATACGTATCATATTTGTAGCAGTAATTCCAAATTGCAGCTAGTGGATGCACTTGTTCTAAACCTTGTAATCGATCATACAAACGTCCATCGTAGTAATTCTTTGATTCAAAACGAGCAACACGTTGTTCCTGACCAATTTCAATTCCATAAGTTAATGACAAATCAGATGAATTGCGTTTCCATTTTACTTTTGGCACATACCAATCCAAAGCATGGTAAGTATCTGAGAATGGTGCCATTGAAACTCCCGATTTTCCTCTTGTCAACTCTACAACATTGGAATCTTTGAAATATTGAAAATCAAGACCTGGATGAAACAAAGAGTCTTTCTCACCAATTCTCATGTTCACTTCAGTGATAAATGAGCTGATTTTAGCTTGACCAATGGTAAATAATTGCGATTTACAAGTTATAAACGCTTTTCCGTTACGGTTGATTGTTAAAATTGCTGGTTCCTTAGGTGTCCCAACACCCACAAGGTTCGCTCCTTCCAAAGAAAAACCGCCTGCATAATCCATTTCTTCACGAATATTTTTGATGACTAATCGTTTTTCATAAGAAATGAATTCGGGAAAGGTTTTTCCACTTCTCGAGTAATTCGTGCTGCTCTTTCATTCAATTTACCCATGATTTTTTTACCAGGGAAATAGGGACTCGTTAACATCACTGAATCAGCTCCAAAAGCTGAAGTTTTCATATTGATATCCAAACGATTCAATTCAGCATAAGTCTCATTTGCAGGAAATTTCACCTTTTGCCAATCTACTTTACCACCTTTTCCTTCCCATTTTTTCAAAACTGGATCATACAAACCACTGGTATTGTAAACAACAATTGAATCTAAAAATCGAGGATCATCTTTTTCACGCTGGTCTTTGTTAGGGAATCCACAAACCAATTTTCCATTTGTTAAACGCAATAATGGTCTATCTGTAAATTCAAAGGCATAGTTTCCATAGAAATACCATTCCGTATTGGATGATTCAGCCAACATGTTTTTAGAAAAGAAACCAGCTGACATTTCAATGAAATCAGCAAATTTCTTGATGTTTCTCGCATCCAATAACTTATCAACAGAACTGTGCCAAGCTGCATAAGAAGATTCGGGTTGTTTGTTTTTGATAAACGCATAAACAGAATAAACGTAATTGTAAATTTCTGGGTAAGGTTTCAATTTCTTAGTCTCCATCAAATTACACGTAGCAATCATTTGTGTGTAATACTTTTCAGGAAAAGTGTTCGTCTCCAACAAACTAACTTGTAATTCATCTTTGATAAAATCCTTTTGTTCTTTCGAAAGGTATTCACTGGTTAAACTTTGGAAAGTTTTCACAAATTCTTTCTTATCCGATGGATAAGATTGAGCACTTGCCATCAACGATGTACAAGTAACTACGAGCAATAAGAACCAATTTTTCATATGCATTTTACTTTCAGTTTTGTCTTGTTTTACAAATCATTGTTTGATGATTTGATTCAACATTTCATCAATTTCATGGAAGCCCATGTTTCTTTTTCGCGAACTTCTTCTAGTTTCAAGCCAACTTCAGCGGCACAAGCCGTGAGCTCTTCTACATCAGATGTAAAAAAGCCCGACAAGTAAAGCAAGCCTTCGTTTTCTAATAAATTTGCGTAATGCGGTAAATGAGCTTTCAAAACATTTTTGTTGATGTTGGCCAGGATGATTCCAAATTTCACACCAACTATTGCATCAATGTCTCCTTCGAGTGCTTTGATGTGTTTACAATGATTGCGAATTGCATTTTCAACGGTATTTTCAACTGACCAAGATTCTATGTCAACTGCCAAGATATCATCAGCACCACGTTTCTCCGCTAAAATGGCTAAAACACCTGTGCCTGTTCCCATATCCAATACTTTCTTCGGCATTTGAGGCAAATCCAACAAGTATTGACTCATCAAAAAAGTTGTTTGATGATGCCCCGTTCCAAACGACATTTGCGGTTGGATGATGATTTTTAAATCGTTAGAAAAAGCGTATTGATCATGAAAGGGCGCAAGAATGACCAAACGTTCATCCACCACAACAGGTTCAAAATCTGCTTCCCATTGGGCATTCCAATTTTGGTGAGGAATGACCTTCGTTTCAAATTCAGCTTGAAGTGCTTCGTTATTATTCATTGACGTTTCCTCCAGCAAAGCAGCAACATTTCCAATGGTTTGAGGAGCATAAGCTTGAATCCCTTGCTCTGTTTCAATAAAGCTTTCAAAGCCCAAATCAGCTAATTCAGCAATGAGAATTTCAGCCCAGGGATTTCTAGGCGTCAAATTAATTGTTAGTTCGATGTAATCCATGTCTCTTCAGCTACTAATACAGCAAAATCAGCAAGCTTCAAAGCAGCTCCACCGATCAATCCTCCATCTACATTTGGGCAAGCGAATAACGCTTTTGCATTACTCGGGTTACAACTTCCACCGTATAAAATGGAAATTTTTTCTGCCGTTGCTTTTGAATAGGTGTTTTCTAACCAAGAACGAATAGCAGCATGCATTTCTTCTGCTTGTTCAACGGATGCAGTCAAACCTGTGCCAATCGCCCAAATCGGTTCGTAAGCAATGACCACTTTCTCCATCACTTCTGCTGAAAGATGGAACAAACTGTTTTCCAATTGGGTGCGAACAAATGCTAAATGTTTTCCGGATTCACGTATTTCCAATGCTTCTCCACAACAGAAAAACACTTGTAATCCTTCCGAAAGTGCCGCGTCAACTTTTTCTTTTAAAAATGCATCCGACTCGTTAAAATACATGCGTCGTTCTGAATGTCCAATTAAAACAGCTTCAACTCCAGCATTTGCCAATTGATGCATGCTCACTTCACCTGTAAAAGCTCCAAATTGTTTGGGATACGCATTTTGAGCGCCAATCGTGATGTGCTGTTTGTTTTCTAAACACTTTGATACAAACAACATGGGAGGGAAAACAGCAATTTGAAGCGCTTCATTTTTTGGCAATTGAAGCACACCCGCATATAGTTCAATAGCTTCTTGTGCTGTTAAATTCATTTTCCAGTTTCCTGCAACAATTTTCTTTCGCATGTTATTTTGACAATAAATTAGTTGTTATCCATTCAAATTCTGGCAAAGCATGTTCGGTGTATTTCCCAACTACTTTTCCTTTTTTCAAAATCACTAAAGAAGGATTTGAACGAGCGATGGTTTTCAATTCCAAAGCTTCATTTACAAATACGAAGGCATCCAGTTTGTGTGATTTTGCAAAGAACTGTGCTCGTTCGTATGAACCACTGGTAATAAATACAACTGGCACTTTCTGAGCTTTTGCTTTTTTGGTTAAGTCGGCTAATTGTTGGATCACATCACTATTGATTTCATCTAAGCTTTGTGAAACAATCAAAATAACTTTTGGAGCAGAAAGCAAAAATGCATTCACACTCACCATCTCCAGTGCATCATTGCGCATTTCAATGGTATCTAAAATGGTGTAATTCTCTTCTGAATACGATTCAATATTGTATGCTTCAGCTGTGATTTTTAAGGTTTTATTGGTCAACTTGTCTTTTAACAATAAGCCTTTCACAAATTGATCCTTTAATTGTTTCTGAATGAATGGTTGAGTGAGGGCTTCATCAGACAACAAATTGACAGACATGGTAGGGTTGAATTGAATGGTATCTAACAAGCCCTTCTTTACTTGTTCATTGAGGTCATTCCCAACTGCAAACGAACGGAAATCACGTAAAGGATCGTAGCGCAACACAAAGAACACAAATCCAAAAGACATGAGTGAGAGCAATAAAATGGATCCATAATGATTGCCGAAGATAGCTCCACCTGAACGGTAAATCCACAAGGCAATCAGTACACCTACTCCACCAAACAGTAAAGGAAAATACCAATCCAACAGGAAAGAAAGTCCTGCAAACAACAATCCAACTATTGGTATGATTTTCCAATTTTGTCGAACGCTGTTTGGTTTAATCCAGCGTTGAGCAAGGAAAAACCAAATACTCAAATAAAGTAAAACGATGTCTTTCAAAAAGGATTCAGAAGGCAGTAATGAGCGACCGACACGTGCTTTCAAAGCGTCGCCAAAACAGCCACAATCAGCAACACATTGCACCATTTTTTGCTCTTGAACAACTACTTCTTCATTGTTTTTTGAAATGATTCGAATGTCGTGGTTCTTTTTACTTGCTTCTAATTTCTGTTGAGCTTCTGAAGAATATATGGCAAAGGTATCTTCATCAGTGAATTTACTTCCAGGAACACAATTCGCTGTGTGCCATGTAAGAAAAGTAAAAAACAACATCATTGGGACCAACAACCATGCTGTCAATCTAGCTTTCCCTCCAATAATTAAAAGAAATCCCAATAAAATCTCTAAAACACAAATGACAACAGCAAGCCATAAAGCTGCATCGATCAAAAATTCGAGTGAAAAACTGGTCCACCCAAATGCGTCTTTGATGCGATAAGCCAATGCTCCGTCTTCAAAATATTCTTGTAATTTGTAGGAAAATCCAATGGGATCATTTGCTTTGATCAATCCTGAAACAACGAATAAAACTCCAACAATCACTCTTGATACAGTAGCCATCATGATCTTTCCTTTGAACAGAATGATTCCAAAGGAAGTTAATCCTACTAAACTTGCTCCAATAGCAATAAAAAGTGTTTTAAGATCAGCAAAGACTTCTAAAAAACCCATGAAAAACAAGGCCAAACCAGCAATGTTCAACACCACAAAAAGGGTGTTTAAAATCATTGAATGACCACTAAACGATCGTGTTTCAGGCATAATTAAAAGCTAAGATGTATGAGTGCAAAAATGGCGTAATTCAACATGTCAAAATAGTTAGCATCGATCCCTTCAGAGATCAATGTCTGACCATCATTATCTTCCATCTGTTTGATGCGCAACAATTTCATCAGAATCATATCTGTAAGAGAACTTACACGCATGTCTCTCCAAGCCTCACCGTAATCGTGATTTTTCTTTTCCATCAATTCAAAGGCTTCTTTTGTCACCTCATCATACAATGTGATTGCTTGTTGTTCGGTAAGTTCCAAGGATAAATCTTGAGGAGCTCTTACTTGAATGATCGCCATTACGCAGTAATTGATGATTGCACCAAATTCTCCTTCAATGCTCTCTCCCACTTTGTTTTGCTTCGTTTCCTGAATGGTACGAATGCGATTGGCTTTGATAAAAATCTGGTCTGTTAGCGAACTCGCTCTTGCAATGCGCCAAGAGGTACCGTAATCTTTTGTTTTTTTCTGAAAAATTTCACGACAAGCGTGTAGAATTTGTTGATATTGTTCCGATGTTTGTTCCATGCTAACAGGAAGTGATTTTTTAAGGGTTGAAGATAACTATTTTCCACGAGAATTCAGTTTGAAAATCGATGGGAAGTTATCCACGATAAGCAAGCCAATCGTCATGGGAATTGTCAATTGCACACCCGATTCTTTTTATGTGGAAAGTAGAAACATCGAAGCATCTAATTGGAAAAAACAAATCGATCTTCACCTTTCAGAAGGCGCCGATTGGATAGATATCGGTGGCTATTCCAGTAGACCCGGAGCACTTGATATTCCTGAAAAAGAAGAGCTTGAACGCATTTTACCAGCCATTCACTACTGCAAAGAGCACTACCCTCATTGTGTGATCAGTGTGGATACTTTCCGCAGTGAAGTTGCTCGCCAAGCAGTACATCAAGGAGCGCATATAGTGAACGATATTTCAGGTGGAACATTGGATGAAAAAATGTTCAAAACTGTTGCAGAATTAGATGTTCCTTACATTTTAATGCACATGAAAGGTTCTCCTCAAACGATGCAGGTATTGAATCAATACGAGTTACTCTTTAAAGATGTCTGTTTGTTTTTCTCAAAGCAAATCAAAACTGCAAGAGCTGAAGGTGTGAAAGACATCCTATTAGACCCAGGTTTTGGCTTTTCAAAAGACACAAATCAAAATTTCGAACTTTTCGCTCAACTTTCACAATTCCAACTGTTTGATTTACCAATTCTTGTAGGAATTTCACGCAAATCGATGATTTATAAAACACTTGGCGTTGATGCGGAACAAGCACTGAATGGAAGTACTGTTCTCCATACTGCTGCTTTATTAAAAGGCGCATCTATTTTACGCGTTCATGATGTAAAAGCAGCCAAAGAAGCTGTTACATTATTAGAAAAACTACACTATTTTTCAGAATAATCCGCTTTTTCAACTGGATAAGCATTCATTACAGCAGTACCGGTTGCAACTGTTTTACCCAATTGATTCAAGATCGTAGCTT
Source organism: Fluviicola sp. (assembly GCA_020849495.1). GTDB lineage: Bacteria > Bacteroidota > Bacteroidia > Flavobacteriales_D > Crocinitomicaceae > Fluviicola. Next base: position 8,191 of record JADLGD010000134.1, on the reverse strand, counting down.
CAACGAAAATCAAACTTTTCCCTTGTTTGATTACTTCTGCATTTGCTTGTAACACATCGTTATTTAAAGCTGGTCGAACAAATTGCATGTTCATGGTTACAGTAGAGACAATGCGCATGCTTTCAACCACTGCAGAAAGCGCGGCTACTCCTAAAGCAGCATCCATTAAAGAAGCAACAGAACCGCCATGAGCAGCAAAAGGAGTTGCTAAATGAACGGACTGAATAGGCATACGGTATTGAATTTTACCCGCTTCTAGAATTGAAAAATCCATTCCCAATAAACGGCCGTATTCATTCCACTCAACGTATTGTTGGATCAGTTGATGATTTTTTAATTCAGACATGTGTTTTATTTAGATGGTAGTTTTATGCCTGCGTTTTCGAATTCCAGGTAGATACGTTTGTTTAAATCATAATAAACAGGCCAGAAATCATCTGTTTTTGCCCAAGCTCGAACCGTGATATGCACATAATCTCCACCCAAAGTTCCTAAAGCAATCAGGTGAGCTGGATCTTTCAATATCCGTTTATCCTCTTTCAAAAAAGATTCAATCAATTCATGGGCTTTGACAAAATCACTTCCATAAGTAATTTGTATATCCCACTCCACTCTTCTTTTCTTTTCTTTGGTGAAATTCGTAATTGATCCATTGGCTAAAGGACCATTTGGAATCACCACCACTTTATTGTCACCTGTATAAATGTAAGTGTAAAAGATCTGAATTTCAGTTACTTTCCCTTGATGCGTTTGTGCCAAAATAGTATCACCCACTTTAAATGGTTTGAACAGTAAGATCATTACTCCACCAGCAAAATTAGACAAGGTTCCGCTGAATGCCATACCAATTGCCAAACCTGCAGCCCCCAAAATGGTGATGAAGGAAGTCATTTGAACACCCAATTGCGTTACTGCTGTAACTACAACAAGGATTTTCATGACTATTGTTGACAAGCTTGATAAAAAAGTCACTAAGCCAGCATCCGTCTTACTCTTTGTCAGAATTTTTCGAATGGCTTTACCCGACCATTTTGCAATCCACCATCCAACAACAAGAACAATGATTGCAAACAACAAATTGGTTCCATAATGAAACAATGTATCGCGCAAATTTTCGCTACTTACAAAGTCAATCACTTCATTCTTAATGGCTACAATTCCAGTAGAATCTTTGGTTGTACTCGGCATGTTTTAAACAGAATAAATCAAGGGAATTTTGGGAACTGCTGGAAATTAGGTTCTCTTTTTTCTAAGAAAGCACGTTTACCTTCCTGCGCTTCTTCCATTAAATAATACATCAAGGTTGCATCACCGGCAAATTCCATCAAACCACGTTGACCGTCTAATTCAGCATTCAAGCCACGTTTGATCATTCGGATCGCCAAAGGTGAACGTTTCATGATCGTTTGACACCATTCTACGGTTGTATCTTCTAAATCTTTTAATGGAACAACTTTGTTGACCATTCCCATTTTTTCAGCTTCTTCCGCTGTATATTGATTACACAAGAACCAAATTTCACGTGCTTTTTTCTGACCAACATGACTTGCTAAGAACGAAGAACCAAAACCAGCATCAAAACTTCCTACTTTAGGTCCAGTTTGTCCAAAACGCGCATTTTCAGACGCAATGGTTAAATCACAAACAACGTGTAACACATGTCCACCACCAATTGCATAACCATTGACCATTGCAATCACAGGTTTAGGCAAAGCGCGTATTGCTTTGTGCACATCCAACACATTTAAACGAGGAACGCCGTTTTCAGAAATGTATCCACCAACACCTTTCACGTTTTGATCTCCTCCAGAACAGAAAGCTTTGTCTCCTTCTCCTGTAAGCACAACGACACCAATATCCTGACGTTCACGTGCGATTTCAAGTGCTTCCAAAATCTCCATGTTTGTTTCTGGTCTGAAAGCATTGTAAACACGAGGTCTATTGATGGTGATTTTTCCAATTCCGTCGAAAAGCTCGAATTTGATATCTGTGTAAGACTTAATGGATGTCCAATTTCTTTGTCCCATAGTTGCTAAATTTGAAGCACAAAAATACAGATTTAGAAGGAGAATTTGGATAAGTCAACTATAAATAAAGCAAACAAAATTTTAGTTGAATCGCTTTGTGAAAATAACAAGCCCAAACGTACATTCAATTAAATTTAAAATCGTATTTGGGCTTGACAATATGATTAAAAACAACCTGAACTAAAGCGGTGTTGCAGTTCCTATAGTCATTCCAGGTAATTTGATTGGAATTGCATTCCCATTCGTTGGTGTGACTTCCACATCTCCATATTGATCAAACACAAAATCAAAGGCACCTCCTCCTTCATAACGCGCATAAATCTCGACCGTTTGAAAGCGAAACAAAACACCCCACGTTTCTTTCAAAGAAGGATAACCTTCTAACTTTGTCTCCCCTAAATCGATGATTGTAAATGGCCCAATACCTTGTACATCCATGATTTTAAAACCACCGATAGCGCCTGTTGAAAAGGAAGAATTGGAAGGATAATTTGTTCCATCATAAGTAATAGAACCGCAATAATTGTTTTTGACATTGATTGTGTACATCGTCTTCTTTTTTAGTGAATAGCTAAAAGTAAAGCTAGTACTTCTAAAGGAATAAGCAAATGATTGAAGATTTAAAAGAAGTTTGTATTTTTAGTTTATGTCCAATTTAAAAAACACATTGATCCATTCATTTCTTGCTTTACTTGTTTTTTCAAGTTGTTGTAAAAATGCAGAAAAGCAAGAATACATAAAATTGACCAGCACTTATGAATTAGCTGACCAATTAAAGGACTCTTCTAAAAATGGTTACCCTGTCTATTATGGTGATTTTAATTTCATTCTCATAGATTCTAATACATTTTACTTTTTTAAACACGATGAATACATTGATTGTGATTTTGGATTCAATGCATATAGACCTCCAAGATTGTACCTGTATCCGGATAGTTTAATTACTGTTCAACGGAAAGATCTCCATGAATTTTTGAGAAAAAACATTATTCCTCAATTAGAAAAGAAAAATTCAAGCTTGATTGCACTTTCTTCTAATTTTGATTCAATCAATAAAAATTTGCAAAGCCCTTTTGATGAACTCACAAAAACGTACGATGATGTTCATTTAACTATACGGAAATGCTCAGAAGAAGAAACAGCTGTGGCTGCATCTAAATTAAAGGGAACAAAATACCAACCAGAAACAATCAATTGGAAATACGGATTTGGTGACGTAATACTTGAACCTCTACCCATAGAAAAATAAAATGAAAATTGCATCTATCCTTCTAACAATCATTATGCTTGGAACCAATTATTTTGTATTGAAGATCTTTTTTGAGGGACAAAAATATGGTGACCTTGCATCAATAGGAGTTGAGATTTATCAAATTGCCTATTGGTTCGGCGGTATTATACTTGCTGTTTTTGTAATTGCTTGGGACGGAATTAGATCAATGTCCATTTATGATAAAATTGTATTCATTCTGACCACGCCAATAGGATATTTGATTACAAGTCTTTCTATTTTGATATAAAATAAATTGAAAAGTAAAGACAAATTACTCTTCCCCTTCTACTGTTTCGTCAATTTCAACATCTAAACTATCTAAGTCAATCAATTCATACCCTTCAGGTACAACCAATGAAAAAGCCGCAGATGGGTTATCAATTGTTTTTTTGTAGGCTGCCAATTCGAAAACAAATACGCCATCGTCACCAATACTTTGCATTTGAATGATCACACCTTCTTTTAACTCCATAAAGGCGATGGTTTCGCTCACTTTGATGTGTAAACCCGGAGCATACCATCCAGTTGACATAGCTTCTCCTGTTTCTTCATCAATGAATTCAAATTTCTGACAAGGAATACCGTGAATCACCTTTTTATCTGGCATGAGTTTGTATGTTCCTTCTGGAGCTGGTCCCATTAGAATAAACTCACTGATATCTGACATCAAAATTTCTTCTTCGTTATCAAATTCAGTTTCCCAAGTTGTTATATAAGCTTCGTTTCCCTCTTCATCGTCTAATAATTCGAGTACTTTCTTTTGCTTCACGTCCACCACAACACGCTCTTTATAATCCTCTTCAATACTTCCATCCAGAGTAATTTTATCAGGAGTAGCATAAATGGTGAAAAACAAAGTGTCTGATTCATCTACAATTCGATAAGTAAACGTTCCAGTAGTTTGTGCAAAAGCACTTAAGCTTTAAACTGAAAAAAAGAAGAGAATAGCTTGTTTCATAAGGTTAAATTATTTGTTTAAAATTCGTTTTGCTATGGTTTTGAGCATAAATGGAAAACTAAAGCGATACAATTTACCACCTTTTTTTAAGAATTCCTTCGTTGCCGTTTCAATTTGATCTAAACTCACCAATGTCATTGGTATTTCACAGTAATAGAAACGTTTAGTAACACCTGTTTCCAATAAAAAAGCTTCGTACTTTTCTAAATCAGTTAAGATGCCCAATTTCTTTGCGTAAAAGTGAAACTCTCGTTTTTTTGTTTGTTCGCCGTCATTGACAAATAAGTTCCACGTAAATTTTTGACGGTATTTCACTTGCCACTTTTCTTCTAAGTAATGGATGTAAGTGAAACTATTTTGAAAAGCAACATCGATGATGAGCATTTTAGCTCCTTTACGCTCCATGTAACCAAAGATACTGTTCTCTCCAAAGGTTGAGATGTCTTTCAATCGCGATATAAGTGGCGTATCAACTCCTTTTACAAAAACAGAATGCAGAGGATCTTTTGTTCGCAAAAAATCAACTCTGCGCATGATTTTGTTGGACAAAGCACCCGTACTTGGTTTTGCCGTTTTCCAATAAAAGGTTTGACCGTTTTTTAAATAATCCGAATATGCAGGAATTAATAGTGTTCCTTCAGAAAGCACCGCCAGAAAGCTATCTACAAATCGATCTGCAGAAAAAGCAGTCCCTTCCTTTTTAGCAGCCAATGCTAATCGAGTCACATCACTAGCAATCATCAAACAATCATTTGCCTGCAATCCCAACTGCTGAGCAATTGTATCATAAGGCACTGAAAGATGACGTTCTTGTTTCATTGTATAGATAAACTATTATTCTGGATTTTGAATGCCAACAGGTGCAATTAATCGATCTGTAGAAATCTGAAGAAAATGCATTTCCTGTCCTTTTGTCAAGAGGTAAAAATCATCTTGCACTTTTCTGATTTGACCGTATTCCAATGGAACGACTAACTTTCCTTTATCATTATAAATTCCGTATTTAGCTCCTCTACTTACCAAGTAATGGTTTTTATCCAATTTCTTGATGGTCGTATGTTCTAAAGGAATGATGATTTGACCTTTTGAATTGATCGCGCCTTTCAGTGTCAGCATTTGAACGATACCCAAACCATCTGAAAACGATTCTGCGTATTCATACGTTGCAGGAAGTACAATTTTGTTGGTCAAATCGATAAAACCCCATTTTCCTGCTTTTTCAAAAGCAATTAAAGCTCCAACTGCTCCTAATTTTGCATATTGAAAAGGAACAATGGTTTTACCGTTTTTATCAATGATTCCAAATTTACCTGCCTTGATTGCTTTTGCATAATTCCCAACAAAGGCGCCTTCAGATTCTACATTGGTGAAATCATCAAACAATAAAGGGACGATTAGTTTAGCTTTACTATCCAAATAGCCTACCTTTCCGTCGTACACATAAACAGCACGATCATTGTTTAATTTCCCTACAGCATCTGCATTTAAATTCGGAATTTCATCGCCTTTTAAATTCATGAAACGCACAAAATCTCCCTCTTCAAATTGCAATATGGAATCTGAAAAGAATTGAACGCTTTCATGTAAAGGTCGGATGATAAATGAACCATAGGTATCAATGAATCCATCCATTTCTTTGAAAGTCACTTTAGCGATCCCTTTCGAGAATGAAAATGCCTCATCGTACTGTGGTTGGATGCGTTGAAAACCAAAACCGTCGTAATAACCATACAACGAATCTTTCTGAGCATAGATCAATCCTTCTGTGAAAGAACCTAGATCTTTAAATTGAGCTGGAATGATGTAGGTACCTGAGCGATCGATGATTCCATACAATTCATTGACTTCAATCACTGCTCTTCCATTTTCAAAATCATTAGCGCTCGAAAATTGAAAAGGAATCAGCAGTTCATTGGCTTTGTTGACATAACCGTACTTTCCATTTTTCTCTGCCCAAGCTAATCCTTCTTTGAAAAAACCTACCGAATTGTATTGAGCTGGTATCACAATTTCCCCAGCAAGGTTCATCCAGCCAAATTGACCTTCTGTTTTGTAGGGAATAATGATTTCTTCGCTTAACACTTGATCGCGTTTCAATTCCTCCATAAAAGGATAATCTGGATAATCGTTCTGGAATTTCTTCAAGCGTTCACTGGAATAATCTGCCATGTACAATTGATACAATTTTCGCCAAGCATTGGGAACGTTTCTGTTTTTGGGGAACGTTTTGATAAATGCAGCTAAATCGGCAACGGTATTCTTAACTGTAGAAATACGATAAATTTGATCTTGAGCATCTGTTACATAAGGATTTGTGGGAAATCCTTTTTCAAAATTCATGTATGAAACAAGCGTATTGGCTGTAGTTTGTTCGCGGTATTGCAAACGGTAAAACTCAGCTTTTGCTTGATCGGACCAAGAACTTGCAGGATATTTTGATAAAAAATCATTGTAAGCATTTGCCGTATTCGCTGTTTTTGCTTTTTCAAAACCCAAAGAATCTCTTAATGCAATAGCACGGTCTTTTTCAGTTGCCCATGGATGTTTCTTTTGGTAAGCGTCTAAGGATAGTTCATCTAAGTACTTCAATTCCAAGTCAAAAAACGCTTTCGAAATCTCACTTCTCAAAGCAACAATCTGTAAGTAATCAAAATTGTATTTCTTCAAAGCTACTTTTTGTTTCTCTTTCATTCCGGAGTAACTAGCTTCAGAACGATTAATGAAAACATAAGCAGAATCCAATTGATGAAAAGGATTATCTGTTCTTGAATAGATGACTGCTAAGCCATAACACGCTGCAGAGGGCTGACTTTTAGCGCTTTTCTCAAAGAGTTTTTTTGCTTCAAAATAATTGAATTGTTGCAAGGCCTTAAAGGCTTTATCAATGCTTGCACCTTGAGCAGAAAAAAGCACAAAAACAGTCAGGAATGATAAAACAATTTGTTTATACAACATGATGCAAAAATAAGCAAGCTTTACTTGTAATGAAAGGATTAAACTAGAAAAAGGAAGGAAAATATTGACAAAAAAAAACCTCCTCGATAACGAGAAGGTCTTTAGTATATAAAGAAAAATCTTATTTCTTGTATTTTCCGTAACGGTTGTTGAATTTATCGATACGACCTGCTGTATCCACGAATTGTACAATCCCTGTAAAGAAAGGATGAGATTTATAAGAAATATCCAATTTTACTAGTGGATACTCGTTTCCGTCTTCCCATTTAATAGTTTCGCTTGAAGTAGCTGATGATTTGCAAACAAATGAATACTCATTTGTCATATCTTTAAATACTACCAATCTATAATCTTCTGGGTGAATACCTGCTTTCATATTTCGTTTTACTAATTTGTTCTTATTTCGAAAATCGGAATGCAAAGATACACAAATCTTTTAAAGCACAATATCTCAGCGCTTTTTTTTGAAAAAAAATATTTGCAAAAACTGTATTTAACTATCTGTCAAATGTCTTTTGCAGAACAATCTGATGCACTCAGGTCACAAATTTACACCCTTTTCCTTAACGAATAGAATAAATCAACTACTCTTTCGTTATTTTTGCTGTAATGAAATGGATTTTCGCTTTAATCAGTTCAGCAAGCTTATTGTTTGCATTGTCAGGACTCTCTTCTTGTAAAAAAAACAAGGGAATGTCGAATGGTAACCTAGAGTTTTCAGTTGATACTTTAGTGTTTGATACAATTTTTACCACCATTGGGTCAACTACCCAGCAATTCAAAATATACAACAACGACAAAAAAGAGTTGAAAATTGATGAGGTAGAATTAATGGGCGGTAGCTCCTCTCCTTTTCGCATGAATTTAGATGGATTGATGGGAACTTCTTTCTCAAACATTGACATTCCAGCAGAAGATTCCCTTTTCTGTTTCGTTGAAGTGACTTTGCAAGTAAATGGTCAGCTTTTACCAATGGTT
>JADLGD010000133.1 GCA_020849495.1 Fluviicola sp. | reverse complement strand
ACATGCAGTTTTTTGTAGGCTTTTAAATCGTGTTTATCCGTAAAAGCTTGCAATTTTAGTTCACCTTGTTGAATGGATTTTCGGTACACGTATTTCGGTTGATAGATATCGTAACCTTGATCTCTGAAATGTTTGGCAATTTTGCGTTCATTGTGCAGTTTGGAACCGAAACCAACTAAAATCAAAATGGCTTCCCGTTCAGATTTTGGTGTAGGCGACTTTTGTAAATAAACGATATCCCCAGCAAAAGAGGAGGTACAAACGAAAAGGAAAATTAGGAATGTTATTCGTTTCAGGTTCATGTAACGAATATAGTTTTTTGTTTTGAATTTCTGCTTACTTCTTTACTTCATAATGTCCGCGATTCGGATGTTTACCTCTGCAATCACAAATGGCAAAATCATCGCTTTCAACCCAAACCAAGTTCTTCTCATTAGCAAAATACCATTTTCTAACAGCTAGTTTGAATTGTATTCTTTTGGAATGATCACTTCTCAGCTGTTGCCAATAAGCACAATACCCACATCCTTCCTTATCAAATGGAATTCCTAACAATTCAAATGTTGGAATACCGTGAATGATTTCACTGATCGCATCATAAGCAATATCGGCAACGGTATAAGTCCCACCAAAAAGAATCACATTGGCTTGTGACGAAGTGGAATCATCCAATTGTTCAATTAAATATTCTATGTTATATGGACTAATACTCAGAACATCCCAAAAAAGAGAATCTCCACAGGAATCCATCTCACAGATGTATGGCATTTCTTTCACCAACTTTAATTGATCCATTTGATGAATGACTTCAGTAAGATCCGCCTGCATTTGTTTTCCACATTCCAATAATTGATCAATCAATGTATTGTCTGGTTTTGTTGGAATGTTTTTTTTATGAGATGACTTAGTAAAACGTACTTGATTTGCCAACAAAATGGTATAAACATCATCTGTGTAGGTCATTTTTGAAGGGTCAAATTCAAATTTATCGGCTGGATAATTACGATCATATTTTCCCCATTCAGCAAAACATTCTTTGTAGATGATTTTGTAGATCACACCATTCTTGATGTACATTTTTCGAGAAGAAAAACCCAATTCAGCACCATAAGTTGCATCGATACAAACCAACTGCTTGTTTTGAAAATATCCGTAAAGCCCGCCACCACAAGCCGACATGTTTGGATAAAATACCTTGACCAGTTTTTTGGCTTTTATGGATTGATCGATGGATTTGGCATAGGTTTCAATCGCTGTTTGAGATAGCACTTCTGATTGAGAAAAGCAGCAATTACTGAATATTAGAAGAATCAACCAAAGTGTTTTGTTCATGGCAAAAGGGATGAATTACTTCGAACTTTTAAACACACTTTCAATCTCCATCAATGCCTTTTTAGCTACTTCGTTTGTCGGATCCAAATTGACAGCACGAGAATAAAACTGTTTGCTTTTCACATAGTCTTTCTTGACAAAATAACTTTCTGCAATTGTATTCAAGCGAGCAATTTCTTCCTTAGAATATTCCACTTTTTTTTGATTCGATAGAATACCATCAATTCGAAACAACATGTTCTTTGGAAGCGTATCAGTTGCCCGAAAAATCAATGCTCGCTGATAAAATTCCTTCGCCTTTTGGAAGTCACCTAACAAAAATAATTCTTCGGCTTTTACAAGAATTTTGATGTATTGTCGCTCTTGTTCTATCAGTGACTGCTCATCTAAAACTGACGACATTTTATTGATTGTTGCTTCACAATCCGAACATTTAGGGTTTTCAGAATAATAGATTCTATACAAATTGAACAAAGGAATCAATCCGTCTTCGCTGTTTGCTCCTTGACCTAGAATCGTAAATGGTTCTGTCAAATAACTCGTCCACAATGAATCCAAAATCAACTTGGTCGATTGCTGATTGTCCATGCGCAACTTCAACTGATCGAAATCACTTTTTGAAATGGTTTTTTGAGCGAATACACACGTTGCAAAGCTAATTACAATCAATAATAGTCTAAATTTCATCCTTCGAATTATTTACCGCCTTCTAAACGTTTTTGACGTTGCATCGGGTTTTCATTGCTTTGTTTTTGTTGGAACAATTGAAAACGAGTAGCTGCACCTGCTGCTGGAAAACTGTTGTTACCTGTGTCGCAATCTGCCATTTCTAAGAACGGATCCAAAAGGAAACTCACCACTTCTTTGTCGAAAATAAACACTTTCGTCACGGTTGTTTGATCCATTTTCCAAATCTCAGCTGGAATGCGAATCACTTGATCGGTACCATCAGCAAACTTAGCTTGGATGATGATAGGGGAAACCAAACCACCTTTATTGGTGAATGCAACTTCGTAAAAATGTTTGTTTGATTCCAACAAAGCTTTCTGACTAGGAGTTAACTTCTCTTGGAACTCTTTGTATTCTTCTTTGTCCAAACGATCCACCTCGTAGATGTTTCGTTTTCCATAGAAATCATCAATGTTTGGATCGCGTTCATTCACCGTTTCCTTGATCGATTCTTTGTTGCGAATATCACCTATGAACTGTTGTTTCTTAGCCGCCTCAGCTTCTTGCAATGCTTTTTCAGTCGTTGGATTATTCGTGTTCAATTGGAAATGCTTTGCATAATCCAAAGAGATATCCACATAATCAGTAGAGTAGAACCAACATCGCCAGAACCAATCAAAATCAACACCTGAAGCATCTTCCATTGTACGGAAAAAATCTGCCGGAGTAGGGTGTTTGAATTTCCAACGTTCACAGTAGATTTTGAATGCATAGTCAAACAATTCACGTCCCATTATAGTCTCACGTAAAATATTTAAAGCTGTTGCAGGTTTTCCATAAGCGTTGTTTCCAAATTGCCAAATCGATTCTGAATTCGTCATGATGGGTGAAATAAATTCCTTATCGCCACGCATGTAATCTGTGATCATGTAAGCTGGTCCACGACGAGAAGGATAGCCGCGTTCCCATTCTTGTTCAGTCAAGTATTGTACAAACGTATTCAAACCTTCATCCATCCACGACCATTGACGCTCATCTGAATTGATGATCATCGGGAAGAAGTTATGCCCCACTTCATGAATAATCACTCCCCACATACCGTATTTCGTCCCTTCAGAATAGGTTCCATCTTCATTTGGTCTTCCACCATTGAAACAAATCATTGGGTATTCCATACCGATTTGATTCGCATGAACAGAAATTGCAACCGGATAAGGATAATCTACCGTGTATTTAGAATAAGTTTTGATCGTATGAGCGACCAATTTTGTAGAATAACGTTCCCATAAAGGATTTCCTTCTTTCGGGTAAAACGACATGCACAAGATGTTTTTGTTATTCACCTTTTGATTTTGAGCATCCCACATGAATTTACGAGAAGAAGCAAAGGCGAAATCACGCACATTGGTCGCTTTATAAGTCCACGTTTTTGTTCCGCTATCTTTCGTTTTCTCGTTGTCTTCAGCTTCCGCTTGTGTGATGATCAACACAGGAACATCTGACGTTTTTGCTTTTGCCATGCGCTCACGTTGAACAGCTGACATCACTGCACCACCATTTTGCAACTCGCCAGTACCGGCAACCACATGATCAGAAGGAACCGTAATTGAAACTTCGTAATCACCAAAAGGCAAAGTGAATTCTCCTTTTCCAAGGAATTGTTTGTTTTGCCAACCCTCTACATCGTTGTAAACACACATTCGCGGGAAAAACTGTGCGATGGTGTACAAATAATTGTTGTCCTTTTCAAAGTACTCGTAACCAGAACGACCGCCTACTTTCATGCGATCATTGATGTTATACCACCATTTGATTTTAAAGGAAATACTTTGTTTTGGTCCCAATGCTTTCGCTGGATCAATGCGCATCATCGTTTTATTGATGGCATATTTCATTTTTTCGCCATTCACAGTGGTTACTGATTCAATGTTGTAACCACCATCAAAGACCATCAGTTTGCGCTCAACATCTTTGATTGATTGGAAATCTTCCATTTTTTCCACTTCAATCAACTTGTTATCTGCTCCAGGTTTGTAGATGTTTTGATCCAACTGCAACCACAAATATTCCAACACATCAGGCGAATTATTCGTGTAAGTAATGACTTCTTCACCACGAATGATTTGTTTTTCATCATCCAAGGTAATGTTCATTTTGTAATCCGCTTTTTGCTGATAATAATGATTTCCTGGTGCTCCTGCTGCGGTGCGGAATTCATTCGGGGTTGGCAATTCAATGTCTAACTGAGCAAATTTCGTTTGAGAAAAACTCAACGAAGAGCCTAATAATGCGAGAGAAAGTAGTTTTATGCGCATGCTATAATTCTAAAATGTTTGTTCGTTTTGTAGGTAAAAACACCGCTGTTTGCTTGTTGTTATTTGCAATGAAGGTGATTTTATTTTGTTGTTCTTCAAATTCATCCATCAACCAATCAAAGCGAATGGATAGCGAAGAAGTTAATTCAGTAGATTCAGATTCTAAGTAGAAATAGGTCAATCCGTTGGGCATCACATCAAAACCAATTAAATGCAATGCAATGCTTGAAGTCTGTTTCAATTCAAATCCCAAGTTGATCGATTTTAAAACCGCTGCTTTTACTTCAGGATTGGTAGTTGACATTTCCAATTCAGAAAACACCAAACCTTGATTACGCAATACTTTTTCCACATCGTGAGTACTCGCTTCAATGGAAATTTCAAATTTCTTGGAATCGGAGTTGTATTGCACTTCTGCAAACGAGAAATAGAAAGCATGTGCTTGCGCCAAAAGCGTAAAGCCAAAAACAAAGATGAAGCTTGCTAAGTATTTCATAGTTTATGCTAACAAAAATAACAGTTTGTAACTAAAAGCATTGTCTTATTTGACAAATCAATCATTTTGAAGGTTGAACTACTAAAAATAGTGGATAAAAGAAAACCCGATTGGTAACAATCGGGTTTCAAAATGTCTGTATGATTTATTTATTTCCTTTTGCGTAATCCGCTAAAAACTGAGCCAATCCACTGTCAGTCAAAGGGTGTTTTGCTAAAGCCATGATTGCACTCAAAGGTCCAGTCATCACATCCGAACCAATTTCAGCACATTGAATGATGTGCATTGGGTGACGAATAGAAGCTGCTAGAATTTCCGTTTCAAATCCGTAATTATCGTAAATGATGCGAATTTGTTGAATCAAATCCAATCCATTCGTAGAAACATCATCCAAACGACCAACGAAAGGAGAAACATAAGAAGCTCCAGCTTTTGCAGCCAATAATGCTTGTCCAGCACTAAAAATCAAAGTACAGTTTGTTTTGATTCCTTTTGATGAAAAATACTTGATTGCTTTAATCCCTTCTGGAATCATTGGTATTTTCACTACGATATTTTTGTGCAACTCAGCCAAGGTTTCACCTTCACGAATCATTCCTTCGAAATCTGTTGCGATGACTTCAGCACTTACAGGTCCATCAACGATTTTACAGATATCTACATAATGTTTCAAGATGTTATTTTGACCTGTAATTCCTTCTTTGGCCATTAATGACGGATTCGTTGTCACACCATCCAAAACACCTAAATCGTTTGCTTCGCGAATATCGTTCAAGTTCGCTGTATCGATGAAAAATTTCATAATTCTTAATTTGAGATACAAAAATAAGGACTTAATAAACAGCTAAATCGGGGTAGTGGGGGAAGTTTTAAACAAATGCTGAATTATGAATTATGAATAAAAAAAAGAATGATGGATATAGAATGGAGAATTTGAGTGTGGAGTTTGAGTGTGAGTGTGAGAGTGGGTGTGGGTGTGAGAGTGAGAGTGAGAGTGTGGGTGTGGGTGTGAGTGTGGGTGTGAGTGTGAGTGTGGAGTTTGGAGTGTAAAGTATAACTAAACAAGGATAGAGCTTGAATTTAGGAAAAATGAGATTTCTGAATTTAGGGTTTTAATAATATTATTAAATTACTTTTTTCAATTTCTGAAATTTTGAACTTCGTAATATTGCGAAGTTGCGAAGTTTAAAAAAATGGATTTTGGGAAATCGAAAAAAATAGAAAAAAAAGAGGGGTAAGCTACTTCTATCGCACCGCTACAACCTCTGACCTTTGCTACGTTCCCGTCCTGGAGGATTAAGAGGGAGCTGGTCGTAGAAGACTTACCCCGCCGCAAAAGTAATGATTTATTAAAGAAATGCTACTACTTGATGATTTTTTGTCGGAAAATTCTGTTTCCTTCTAAGCGAAGCTCGAGAAAATACGTTCCGCTTTCCAAGTTTACCGTCTCAATTTCAAATTGTTCACCCGAAAATCCATTGAACAAACAAACTTTTCCTTGTAAATCGATCAGTCTGTATTCACCATTTGTGAGTTGATTCAAATCTACTCGAAGTATAGATTCAAAAGGATTGGGAGTAACAACAAGGTTCCATGCGTTTTCAGGAAGATCCAAATAAAACACACAATTTGAAACGGTTCCATCTGGATAGTATTTTTCTTCCATCTGACTGTAGCATTTCAAAAAAGTGGAGACATTGTAAGGCTGCATCAAGCTTTGATACAAACCTGTTGTACTTCCAATTCCCTCCAAAATGTAATCGGTGTAATCGTTTCCATCCACTTCAAAACGCTTCCAAAATCCTCCTGGCACAGGAAACGAATCGATTGCAACCACAATCAAAGTGTCAAAAGGAATGAGTGCAGTACCGTAAATTGAATCGCCAACAGCTAAATTGAAATCATGTAACAAAACATCTGGAGCATTCAAGGCATTTCGGAAATACATTTTCTTGTCAAACGATCGAATGAATCCTTTGAAAACCGAATCTGCTGCGTCTGTTCCATTACAAAAAGGATAGGGCGGAAGTGGCGATTGCCAATCGTATTCCATTTCATAGCGTTCGTAAACAGGATAATAGATTTTTGTATCAATGGTCAAGGTATCTCCCAAAAACACATTTCCCATGTAATACTTCATACAAGGGTACTCGTGCGCATTATTGGTTTGAATTTTCCAAACAGGATGATTAGTGAAATAGACATTCTCCTGACTATCAACCGTTAATGATAAGCAGATTAAAACAACAAATAAATACCATTTTTGCATTTGCATCTTTAAATGTACACTTTTTATACTTCTTCTCAAAACCTTTAACAACAAGGCTTTCAGCATAAAGTTCAGATTTCCAAAATGTTAAAATTCAGCAGCTTGTATCTTTTTTCATTTACATTCGTAAATAGGCTACGAATCAACTGTTTACGTTATGAAACTGATTGTATTTCTACTCTACACAAATGCTACAATGCTTGTTTATTCACAAGCTGACACCTTGCTTCCCGATATTGACACCTTTATTGTCGTCAAAAAGGACACCATCAATTTAGTCGATTCTTTAGGAAAACGTCAAGGAAAATGGATTTTACTGGGTGCCGACTTACCTGAAAGTGGTGTCGTATCCGATGGAAAAGCAGAAGAAGGCTTGTATTTAGACAACCAAAAAGTAGGCCCATGGAAACGCTACGACAAAGATGGATACACGGTCAATGCCTTGATTTACTACAAATTCAATCCTACTGGCACATCTGCTACTCGAACAGCAATCTTTCCCAATAAATTCCATGCAAATGGCAATCGATCCTTGTTTCATTATCCTGGAAAATGCCCTATTAAAGCCAATCAAATCCGATTTGATGAAAACGAAAACATTTTAGAACTAACAGAATACGATTCTTTAGGTAATGAAATGATCATCATTACACGCATGGAACAAACTGCCATGGATGAATTGACTTATTTCACTGTTGCTGAAAATTTCAGTAAGCTCAAGGAAGAAAACATCGATTTGATCCATCATTTTGATTTCAATGGACTAAATGGCACTTATGTGATTGACTTGAATCATAAAATTTTCCAATTAGGAGAATTTAAAAACGGTTTGCTTTGGAACGGGAAACAATGTGAATTAGACGATGTGATGAATTTACTTGAAGCGCGTTTTGTGATCAATGGCGTTTACATGTATTCTTATATATCGCCGATTAAAGGAATGAATTGATCGTTGGGTAAGGGAATGCTAGACTGTTGACACAACAATTCCAATTTCCCAATACACTTGGCGTTTTCTTGAAGAATCACAAACAACCAATCCACCAATCCTCCTTCTAAGGAAACGGATTCGTTTGGGTGTTTATCTTCCCAATTTCCCAATGAAAGCTGCTGAAAAAAATCGTCCCATTTCTTGAAATTATCCACTTCTAATTGTAACCAATAAGCGAGAGGCAATTCGTCTTCCAATTCAGATTCTGGTTCAATTTGTTGCAATCGAGACCACCAAATATGCCGGGTGTTGATCAATACAGAAACCTGTTTTTTCAAATCATTGGGCAAATCAAAGGCATCCTGACTCAAATATTTGATCCAAGTGACATTGACCTGATGAGTATGCGTAAATTTATCCCGAAGCAATTCGAGCACTAGAGTTGTTTTAAAGCGGAAATGACTGCTGTTGGATTGTCATTGTTGAACACAAAACTTCCTGCAACCAAAGCATCTGCACCAGCAGCTACCAACAAAGCGCCTGTTTCAGTATTCACACCTCCATCTACTTCAATCAATGCTTTGGAACCGCTTGCTTGAATCAAAGCTTTCGTTTGTTTCACTTTTTCAATGGCCTGAGGAATGAATTTTTGTCCCCCAAAACCTGGATTCACCGACATGATCAACACCAAATCCAAATCAGCAATCACATTTTCTAGTACCGAAACAGGTGTGTGTGGATTCAAAGCAACTCCTGCTTTCATTCCAGCTTCTTTGATCGCAGCAATCGTTCGGTGTAAATGCGTACAAGCTTCATAGTGAACAGTCAAGATATCAACACCAGCTTTCGCAAAATCTCCGATGAATTGATCTGGATTCACAATCATGATGTGACAGTCGATGGTTTTCTTAGCTACTTTTTTCAAAGCCGAAATGATTGGAAAACCAAAAGAAATATTCGGAACAAACACTCCGTCCATTACATCTACATGGAACCAATCTGCCTCGCTTTGATTAACCAATTCGAAGTCGCGCTCTAAGTTGCCAAAGTCGCATGATAGGATAGAAGGTGCAATGATAACTGACATAAGAAGTTTTTTACAAAACTAATTAAAATTTAAAATGGATAATTTAAAATTGAAAAGTGGAAAGCGCTCTTTTGTTAAGATAAACCTTCTTCTACATTTTCAATTCTCAATTTTCAATTCTTATTTCATCCACTTCAAGTATTCTTCGTCTCTGCCGTAAATATCTGGATGAATGCGAATTTCGCCCACACCTGATGCAACAACTGTGATGTAATCGATCTGAATGGTGACTGGTTTACGAAGAGGAATTGGCATGTGTACTTTACGTGCTATCAGAGAATCTAGCGAATCTGGAAGCATTTTATTTTTCTCATCTCTGCGTAAAATGAAACGCGCTAAAGAATCAGGCATTTCGCAGCGAATACAACCGTGTGAAAAAGAACGCACATCTCTTCTAAAGAAACTTTTCGAAGGTGTATCGTGCAAATAAACACCGAAATCATTCGAAAATTCAAATTTCACTAAACCTAAAGCATTGTCACTACCAGGTTCTTGTTTTACGCGGAATGGAAAGTTTTTCTCTTTGTATTTTTTCCAATTGATGGTTTTTGGATCCACTTCCATATTACCACGATACACTTTGTAATGGTTTTTCGCAGCGTAATTCGAATTGGCTTGAATAGCAGGCAAAAACTCTTTACTAGCAATGGATTGTGGTTGTGTCCAATAAGGCATGGCGATGATGTTACGAATACGAGATGTCAATTGTGGAGTGCGATTTTCACGTTTACCAACCACTACATTGTGTTGCGACAACAAAGAATCGTTGTAATACAAACGCAAAGTGTATTCAGGAATATTGACAAAAATATAACGCTCAGGATAAGGAGCTCTCCAACGCCAACGTTCCAAAGACAAAACAGCACGATCCATTTTGTGTTGCTCTGATTCTGATAACATCATAATGGTAAATTCACCCAATTTCGCATCTGGTTTCAAACCGTGTTTCACCTGAAAACTCATCAATGAATCTTCAAAAGTCTGATCATCCACTTCCAACGATTTCAAATAGCCTTTTTCCAATAAAGCTAATTTTGTTTGCTTCAAACACTCCAAGGTATCTTTCTTATACTCAGGAATTTTGAAGGTTTTATCTGAAATGGTTTTATTGTAAGTGGTATTGAACAAAACTTTCGCTAATTGTTGGTAATTCCCAACGTTTGGACCAAAGGATGCAAACCATTTATCCCAACGTTTTACCGAGTCTTTTTGACTAATCAAAAGTTCCAAGGTTTCAGGATTAGCCGCCAAAACAGGTCGCATTTTATTGATCGATGTGTCCATGAATCCAATGTGCAAATCGTGATAGGTCTGCGCCAATTGAGCGGTCATCAAAATTTCTTTGTACACCAATTCTTTGTCAATCTTCTTGTTTTCTTTTTTGATCAAGCGGGTAGTGGGCAAACCAATCACATTGGGTTGATTGAAAAAATGCTTGAAACGCACATAGCTTGGAGTCACCATGGAATCATTCGACCAAACAGGAGCAAAGTTGCGTTGCTTGTAAAAATCAGAAATACTTGTTGCAAATTCCTCGCTGTAGCCCATTTGCTTGATCAAGCCCTCATTAATAGCTAGTTCAATGCGTTGTTTGATGGGTAATTTATCGTCAAATACTGGATCTGTTGCCGGAATTTCTGACTCACAACTCATAAAAAGTGTTGTCAAGAGTAAAATTGGGAAGATTTGTTTCAATTGCATTGAACAAAAATGCTCATTTTTGCGCAAATAAACATCACAAACGAGCGAAAGGGGATTTTGAATGTACGCAAGCTATGTTTTAATTGCTATTATGGGAATTGTGTCACTGATTGGTTTCAATAATTTGGCCTTTCGAGACAAGTATTTATTCATTCCATACAATGTGAACCACAACAAAGAGTGGTACCGTTTCTTTTCCCATCCATTTTTACATGGAGATTGGATGCATTTGTTCTTCAATGCTTATACTTTTTACAATTTCGGACCGTTTTTCGAACAGTATTTACAAAGCATGTACGGCGACACCATGGGACGTTTGTTCTTTTGGGTCTTCATTTTTGTGAGCATGTATGCTTCTGCTTCCATTTCGTTTTTCCGACACAAAGACAATCCCAATTACCGATCGCTAGGTTTTTCAGGGGTCGTATCGGCTGTACTTTTCGCAGTGATCATGATTTACCCGATGGCAGAGTTGGGCTTCATGTTCATTCCTGTTCCCATTCCTGCTTGGCTTTTCGGAGGTATCTATTTGGCTTTTGAAATTTATGCCGATCGCAACAAACGCACAACGATTGCACACGACGCGCACATTGCAGGAGCCGTTTTTGGTATTATTTTCATTTTAATTACTAATATTGAGCTAGTGATAGCAAACTTCAATGCCTTATTCTGATGGAGCAACAAGAACTTTTCGTCAACAACAACGGTAAAATCATCTCAAATACAGGTCCTTCCATCATGGCGGGCAACAGAGGCTATACTTATGGTGATGGTCTTTTTGAGAGTGTGCGCATAATGAATGGCAAAGTATTGAACTTTGAAAATCACTTGAACCGCTTGCTAGAAGGAGCAAAGGTCTTGAAGATGCGAGTACCTGCTTTTTTTACTGCTGAATTCTTTTTACGTCAAATCGAAGAACTGATCGAGTTGTCTAAAATCACCGAAGGAGGTCGCGTCCGTCTTTCGATTGATCGTTTAGGTGGCGGAACTTATCTTCCTGACAACAATGAAGTTAGTTATTTCATCGAAGTCTATCCAATTGAAAACAATTTGTTTGGTTTAAATGCCAAAGGAATGGAAGTGGATTTGTACCAGGACATCAAAAAAGTCAAAACACCTTTATCCAATTACAAAACCAAAAACGGTATTTTGTATGTGCTTGCAGCCATTGCAGGTAAAGAAAAAGGGCTCGACGATATGTTGATCATGAACGACAAAGGTCAGATTTTGGAAAGTTCGCACAGCAACATTTTTGTGGTGAGCAACGGCGTATTGTACACTCCAAGTTTGGCGGATGGCTGTTTAGCTGGAACCATGCGCATGCAAGTGATCAATTTAGCCTTGAAAAACGGCTTAAAAGTGTACGAATGTCCGATTTTACCTTCCAACTTATTGGTTGCCGACGAATTGTTCTTAACGAATGCTGTTCGCGGAATCACTTGGATTGGCGGTTACCGCACCAAACGCTACTTCAACACCACTGCTCGCAAAATCGTTGCATTTTTGAACGACGAGTGGGAGAATGTTTGATTCGACTCAAGCAATTTATTTGGAGTAACATTTATCTGCTTTTAGACTTATTATTGGTTACTACCAGAAAACGACTTCCATGTTTCGTATAATTGCTTGTATACTACTTTTTTGTTTTTGTGTTGGTCATACTTTCAGTCAATACGATGATGGTTTTATGCAAGTACCTAGATTCTCAAAGTGTAAAGAACCACAGATTCCAAACAATCATTTTTTGATGCTGAGTAATGGAAACATTCCATTTTCAAAAAACGGTAAATGGGGTATAAAAAACAATCATGATAGTATTATCATTTCACCAGTTTACGATTCATTATTAGTTCTAAATCATAGCTTGAATGACTTCATTGCTGTTCAAAATGGCAACTATTTTTTATTCAACGATCAACATCTTCCAGTTTTCAAGCAAAGCATGCAGCACATTGAATGGACAAGAGATTCAATCATAGCTATCGATCATGAAGGTCTTAGAACAGTTTATTCCATTAATTTCAATCTATTCACTGCCAGTGGATATCCTTATGCATCTAGTCCAACAAACAAGGTCAATTATCTAGTTAATCGTCCAGAAATAAAAGTGGAACAAAATCCCAACACAAAGTCCTTTTCCATTTATGAAGATTACATCATAGCAATGTCGCTTGAGCCAATAGAAGGAACTTACAAGTCGGATTGTAAATTGTATTATGGCGTTGGAAAAATAGCTAGATCACTTGAAGTTGAAACAGAAGGAACAGCTTATTTGGGCAACAATTATTTATTTACAGGAAAAAACAATCTTCATTTCTCCTGGATCATAAACGTTATCAATGGCGATACTGTTTTAAAATGCAGTAATGTTAGAGCAAATTACTTTGAAAAAGATGGACAAGATTATTTTTTACTCCATAGTTTAGATACAATAACACCTAAAAGCTATGTTGTAAATCTAGCAGGAGACACTATTTTTCAAGCTTTTGGGAAATATGGATTTGCAGGAGGTTGTTTAACTGAACACTTATACACCGACTCTTTGGAAGTGGTGAACTTGTATTCATTCCCTGAACATCAACTCATTGAACAATCAATTGGAATGAGTCATGTTTTAAAAGACTATGGTTTGTTTACACATTTAGGTTCATCCAATTATGATCTGTATGGTTTCGGTAACTGTTTGTATACGTTTTACGACAAACAAGTGATTGGATTTACTAGTTGGAATAAGACTACACTAAACAAGGTTGTAAACATCTATTCAATTTCAAAACTTCAAACAGAAAGTATAGATATTGTGTCTTCTAATGGAACATTACTTTTTCATGATGAAATCGATCTTGCAGCACTCGAATACAATGAAAACATGAACGCGTATTCTGGGTATTTTCCAATGATGACTGAAAACGGTTTAGGGATGTTCATAGGTGTTTATGACGAACGTAACGACTGTATTCATTTCTTAAAGAATAGCACTTACGAAGTCGAATTGATCGCACCAAATGTTTTGATTTACAATAAGAAAGACGATACTTACATTGAAGAAAATAAGTCGCTTATAAATTTAGATGGTCAACTTTACACAGATAAAAAACACATAGGAATTCGAAACATTTCCATAGATGGGCATTCGTTTATTTTTACTTGGGATGGGACTCAACTTGTTGGATATAACGAGCAAATGAATGTTATTTGCACTGATTGTTATTTTAACGTAATGAGAGGAGAACCCGGTTATGAACCCGATAGAAAGTTCTTAAATATCTGGAGAGCGGAAAATTGCATGTCTGAAGTACTTGATGGCAACTTGAAAAAAGTACTTCCAGGTTTTTATCGATCAGCAATTTATAACAATAAAGGCGACTATTTTATTGTCATCAATGAAGACAATTCATTGGAATACATTCGCTATACGAATACGGCTTATTATCAAAAATGGCTTGAGAAAAACACCAATTAGCAAGTAAAATAAAAAGTCACCAGTAATTAAAAACCGTTGATATCCAACTTTAGAAAAGAAACATGAAAATAGAAGCCGACTTTAAAGCAGCGCTGGCTGAACTTCCAGAGAAAGAAAAAGACAAATTACTGGTTCGTTTACTACGTAAAGACAAGGTTTTGCTGCAAAAATTGCACTTTGAATTGGTGAGTGCGAATACTGCTGAAGACGAGCGTAACTTGTTGGCCGAACGCATTACTCAAAATTTAAAAAATCCACGCATTGTTGCGAATTACCGCGATTGGATGTGGGAAATGCGAACCTTGAGTGGAGCAATCACCTTGCACCTGAAAGTGACGGGCGACAAAGTAGGAGAGGTGAGTTTGACGATTTTGTTGCTCCAAACGGTTTTAGCAGGAAATACGGAACGCATCCACAAATTGACACCAAAAAACGCGCTGAAATTGGCAAAATACCTCACTGGAAAACTCTACAAAGTGGTGGTATTGATCCAAGCGCTCCACGAAGATTTACGCATTGAATTCAACGAAGAGTTAGAAGAACTGGGCAAATTGTGGCAAGCATCCGATTATCTATTGCGCTACGCCAACACTGCTGGTTGTCAGATCGATTGGTTCTTGGAAGGCGAATTCCCTGACAATGTCAAAGAGCGCATGGCTGCCGCAAGAAAACGGGGAGAGGTGTAGTTTTTCGTTGTTCCCCTCAATACTCTTGCTCAAACTCACACTAATCCAGTTTCTTTTCCCGCGACCCCGAATACTCGGGACATTGGCGCGAATTTGAATCGGGACAGGCAACGCCATTGTATTTAGTAAAAACAAAAAAAAGCGACCGGTAGGCGCTTTAAGCATTCGTGTCTTCGTGGTAAAGCTATTTACAATTATTCGTGTCAACGACACGAGAATTCAGGATGATGTATTTTCTTTTACCGCCAAGACGCGAATTTGATGGCGCTTACCAGACGCCATTGGATTCTCAATATGTATTGCATTTTATTTAGAGAGTACTATGTACAGTCATGTGTGAAATTTGAATAATTCAAAAAAAAAGCGACCGGTAGGCGCTTTAAACATTCGCGTATTCGTGGTAAGCCATTTAAGAATAGCAAATGCAATTATTCGTGTCAACGACACGAGAATTCAGGATGGTGCTTTTTCTTTTCCCGCGAAGACGCGAATTTGATGGCGCTTACCAGACGCCATATTTCTATAAAAAACATAAAAAAGTGACCAGTAGGCATTTCAAAACATTTCAAGTATAGATTCTTAAAACCATAAAGGCTTTGTTACTTT
>JADLGD010000132.1 GCA_020849495.1 Fluviicola sp. | reverse complement strand
GGGGCGCTATTAATCGCGCCCCGACTTGTTTCATTCATTTGTGTTAGTTCTTCCGTAATTCGTGTTACCGATACCGCTTGTTGAGAAGTAATTTTGTTTCATCAAATAATTCGATATGAAAAAAGTAGTGATTGTTACAGGAGCAAGTTCAGGAATGGGAAAATCGGCAGCTCGATTTTTACATCAACAAGGTTATGTTGTTTATGGAGCCGCTCGCAGAGTTGCAGAAATGGATGATATAAAAGCAGAAGGTTTACAAGTGGTGCAAATGGACATCACGGAAGATGCTTCTATTGTGGCAGCTGTAGATCATGTTTTGCAGCAAGAAGGACGAATAGATGTATTGATCAACAATGCTGGTTATGGTTCGTATGGAGCTGTTGAAGATGTTCCCATTGAAGAAGCAAAACGACAATTTGAAGTGAATTTGTTTGGAATGGCACGCATCACCCAATTGGTTTTACCCACTATGAGGGCACAGCATTCTGGACGAATCGTCAACATTTCTTCTATGGGAGGAAAAATCTACACACCTTTTGGTGCTTGGTACCACGCTACAAAACATGCCGTAGAAGGATGGAGTGATTGCTTGCGTTTGGAACTGAAACCCTTTGGAATTGAAGTGGTGATTGTAGAACCAGGAGGAATCAAAACACCTTGGGGAACCATTGCGTCGGATAATTTGAAGAAAAATTCTGGTAAAGGAGCCTATGCTGAACATGCCAACAAAGTGGCAAATGCTACCGAAAAAATGTATACCAGCAATCAATTGACGGATGTGGATGTATTGGGAAGAGTGATTGCAAAAGCAGCTTCAGAAAACAATCCAAAACGTCGATATGTCAAAGGATACATGGCAAAACCAGCTATCTTCATTCGTAAATGGTTTGGTGATGGGATTTTTGAAAAATTGATTTCAAGTCAAATGAAATAATTGTATTTTAACGACAATGAAAGAGCAATTCATTCATATTTCTTCGATCAGTCAGTTGCATGAGATGAGTGGTTTTCCAAAACCTACTCATCCCTTGATTTCTGTCATTGACGTTTCTCAATGGGAAATACCGGAAGCCTATGTCCATGTGAAAATGACTTCAGATTTGTATTCCATTGCTTTAAAAGACAAAAGTTGTGGTTTACAATATGGAAGAAATACTTACGACTTTGATGAAGGAGTGTTGATTTTTACGGCGCCAAATCAGGTAAGTGTGATCAATGAGCCACAACTATTGGGTCAAGTACAAGGTTGGATGATATTCTTTCACCCCGATTTGATTCGTAACACTTCTTTAGGGAAAATGATCGACAACTATCATTTTTTCTCTTACGATGTGCACGAAGCTTTGCATTGTTCGGATACAGAACAGGCGATGTTGAATGATTGCGTGGATCTCATTCGGCGCGAAATTTTAGAACGAATCGACCATCACAGTCAAACCGTCATTGCATCTACTTTGGAATTGATTTTGAATCTCTCGAAGCGTTATTACGAACGACAATTCAATACCCGTTCTGCCCAACATTCAGATGTGATTTCACAGTTTCAATCCTTGCTTAAAAGTTATTTTGACGAAGGGAAATTGACAAGTGAAGGACAGCCTACAGTTGATTTTTTTGCCCAAAAAGTTCATCTATCTGCTAATTATTTTTCTGACTTATTGAAAAAAGAAACAGGAAACAATGCAAAAGATGCGATTCAATTATTCTTGATTGATAAAGCCAAAACTTTGTTGCTTTCCGAAGAAAGTTCAGTAAGTGAAATAGCTTATGCTTTAGGATTTAATTATCCGCATTATTTCAGTCGTTTGTTTAAAAGCAAAACAGGTGTCACTCCTTTGGAATACCGAGCGGGGATGGAGAATTAACGTTCGATTTAAGCGAAGCAACCCAAAAAATACAGGAGTGTTGGCACCACGATTACCCAAGCAATCAATTCTGAAATAATAATTATCATCCCATATTTCGTTTCACTGAGGTCATTTACTGCAATTTCTCTTCGAGCTAGTTTGCCTAACAATGGATAAATCCAAAGTACGTCAAACACGAATGAACCAATGTACAACAGAGAATCAATGCTATTAAAATGCGTAAGCAATTGTGAATGTGCTTTCCAGGCATTAAACACTTCTACAAAGCTGCCTAAAATGATTAATCCAAGAAGAATTGGGATTCCATAGCCAACATCTTCACCCATTTTACGCCCATGCTTGTTCTTACCAAAGAAACTAAACAAAATGAACGCAAAGCAGATGGCTCCCACTTCAAGCAGCGACATTTCCGTCACATACAACCAAAAATTTTGATGCGATTGCAAGTAACTATAAGTAATAAAAGCAAAAGAGATGAAAACGGAAAACACTCCTAATCCTTTTTGCTGTTCTGACTCATTTTTCCAAAACGCGTAAGCCAGAAATTGAAACAAAATCAATGGTGCTATCCCCAAGAGAGGAAGCATTACATAACCTTTGTTTAAAATGCCTGATCCAATGTAACCAAGAAAAGGCAACAGAAATAAACAAATGAATTCAACGAAAAGAATGCTTTTTAGAACCCGATTCATGTTTCCAAAGTAGTCATTCAAAAGATTTTAAGCAAATTAGAAATAGTTCGGATATAAAATAGTCGGGGCGCGATTAATCGCGCCCCGACTGATATATTAAAAGATCGTTTTTTTAATGCTTCACCACTTGAACATTGCTTGCACCAGAAGCATCTGTCAATTTCAACAAATACAAGCCATTTGCAAACTTGCTCAAGTCGAATGTGATTTCAGTAGTAGTGATGTCCCCTATTTCAAGTAAAACTTTGCCTGAAACATCCATGATTGCTACAGATGAAACATCTGAAACTTTTGATAAATCCAAATGTAAAATGTCTTTATT
>JADLGD010000131.1 GCA_020849495.1 Fluviicola sp. | reverse complement strand
CTACTCTTTCGTTATTTTTGCTGTAATGAAATGGATTTTCGCTTTAATCAGTTCAGCAAGCTTATTGTTTGCATTGTCAGGACTCTCTTCTTGTAAAAAAAACAAGGGAATGTCGAATGGTAACCTGGAGTTTTCAGTTGATACTTTGGTTTTTGATACTATTTTCACCACAATCGGTTCAACTACCCAGCAATTCAAAATCTACAACAACGATAAAAAGGAGTTGAAAATTGATGAAGTAGAATTAATGGGAGGCAGCTCCTCTCCTTTCCGCATGAATTTAGATGGATTAATGGGAACCTCCTTTTCAAACATTGACATTCCAGCAGAAGATTCCCTTTTCTGTTTTGTAGAAGTAACTTTGCAAGTGAATGGTCAACTTTTACCAATGGTTGTTGAAGATTCCATTCGTTTTCGCACCAACGGAAAAGACCAATACGTAAAATTGGCTGTTTGGGGACAAGATATGCACTACCATTATTCCAATTTCAAAGCTGAAATATATGATACCAACGAAGGTATCTGGGAGAATGACAAACCACACTTGGTTTACGGTGCTGCCATAGTAGATTCAGCAAAAACACTGACCATTCCAGAAGGAACACAAATCTACATGCACAAAACAAGCATCCTATACAATTACAAAGGAACCATGAATTTTGAAGGCACTCAAGCCAATAAAATTACCATTCAAGGAGATCGCTTGGAGTCGTTTTACGATGATGTTGCTGGACAATACTACGGAGTCTATTACCACTTGGCAAGACCTTCTACAATGGAGCATGTTGTGATTAAAAACGCCACCTCAGGAGTTCATGTTTATTCCAAAGACGCTGCTTTTTCTGGTACAACTTTGACTATGAAAAAAGTGGAGATAAAGAATCCTTCCAGTTATGGAATCTTTTTGTTTGACGGGCCAAAAGTTGATGTAGAAAACACCTTGGTCTATCATTCAGGCATCCACGCTTTGTTGGTCTTGAAAGGAGCTGAATTCACCTTTACACATTGTAATTTCATGGGCTATGGCGCCGGTGACCCTACCACACCAGCAGTTGGAATCCGCAACTATTTTGTGGATCAATTTGGAACATTAACGATTGCTAGTGTCCCATCAGGAAATTTCAACAACTGTGTCATTGATGGCTATGGCGATGAACAATTGGTTTTTGACACCTTACCAGGTGCCACATTGAATTTTGATTTCAACAAATCCGTCATCAAAGCAACGGCATCCTCCCACTCGATGTTTACAACGAGTATTTTCAATCAACCAGTTTATTTTATTGCTCCTTACCAAGGTAATTTCAAATTCAGCAATACTGCTTCTGCATTAAGTAATAGTGCTGATGCTGCTTTTCTAACAAGTGACAATAAAGATATTGAAGACAATCTTCGCTCCAATCCTACGGATATCGGAGTGTATGAAATCCCTTAAACCAGTTTACTTTTCAGTGCAGGAATCTTTGTACAAGTCCATGTATTCAAAAATCATCGTATAAGCTTGGTCACGCATGTCTATTTCCAAGGATTGATTTTGACGAACAGCATCTGTCAATTGGTACACTTTACACCAATCGGTATCAAAAGCTTCTTGTGCTTGAATCAACGCGGCTACCAAATGCAAGGAATAACTATAAGGTTCTTTTTTCTGAGCAATTTTCGACCATTTTGACGCTTCTTTCACATCGAAGTAGTTATCCATTGCTTTTAAGTAAGCCAAACAAATGATATCATGAGATGATCCTTTCTTCAAGACAGCTTTGATATTCTTTAACTTCTTCGTTTTGGTTAAATAATTCAAGAATTCTTGATGATTATTCTTTCCTTCGAACTGCCAACCAAGTGCATTGATGACAGCCAATTTCAAGCAAATAGGATTTGCTTCTTGTCCTAAATAATCCATGATTCGTGCATTGATTTCACCATTTGATTCTAAAGCAAATTTTACAATCTCTTCATCATCAAACATTTCTCCAAAAGGAGTAGAAGTCAAGGGAGAATCTGCTTTTGCAAGAGTTATAGCTAAACAAGCAAACAATGTGAATAGGATTTTTTTCATGTTTCGAGTATTTGGTTTAAGCTTCAAATTTAATAGCAACTTTTAAATAAAGAGCGAATTAAACAAAAAAAGGTCATCCCAAGAGATGACCTTTCATTGTTAAGTAATGCTATTTATTCTTTTCAATGGTCAAAGTTTCATTCCAAGCAATAATAACTTCTTTTTCTTCGATAGCAACAGGTGTCATTTCTTTAAATACTTGGTCAAAATTCACGATCATTTCCACCATTTGCATATCATTTGCACTTCCTCCAGGCATTCTATCCCATTTACAATTCACGTTATCCGTATCCCCTTTGAACAAAATTGATGGTTTTTCTTTTCTTAAAGCATTTGCATAGGAATTTCCATCAGGCATTTTAACTGTAACCATTGATGGGCTAACTAGCAACGCTTTTGAACCGTCGTAAGTGACTTTGAATTTCACTTGTGTCTCAACTGATTCTTTTTTCAAATTGGCAACGGTTAATTTGATGCCGTTTTCTTTGATTTCATTGACAGCATTCAATTTTACTGTCGACATTTTAGCATTATCACCATCCGGATTCATGGCATAAATACCTTTTAATTGGAAAACAAAATCACGTAATTCATTCAAGTTAGCAGCTTTAAAATTGAGCACTCTAAAACCTTTTGAATTTGGATCCACAATCAATTGCTTTTCACTGGGTGATATTGCTCCAATAACAGTTTTCACTGAACTTTCACTGGGTTTGAACAAAAGGTAATTATTAGATAGATTTTCAATGGTCAATTTAAACTTTAATTCAGCTGGAGTAGCTACAATATCAGATAACTTTGCTTTGAAATCTTCACTTTCAATCACTTGATCGTGGAAGTAAACTTTCTCTATTGATTTGCTTTTTGTAAAACTAACCTGCAAAAAAAGAAGCAGTAATACAGCTGTAGAGGTGTAAAAAATTCTCATGTTTTTTTATTTAAAATTAGAAAAAAGTTGTCTTGAAAAAAATAATTTTCAAAAGACGATGCGCATATACAAATCGTATGCCAACAGCAATTTTCTAAAACAAAAAAAAGGTCGCTAAAAAGCGACCTTTAAACTTTATAATCATTTTTGAATTATGCAGTAGCATTCATGTTATCCAAAACATCCATTACCCCTTTCACGGCAACAGCTGATTCTTCTAACAATTTTCTCTCGTCTGCATTCAAATCCAATTCGATGATGCGTTCGATACCGTTTTTACCTAAGATAACTGGTACACCTAAGTAAATATCTTTCATTCCGTATTCTCCTTGCAACCAAGCACAAACTGGG
>JADLGD010000130.1 GCA_020849495.1 Fluviicola sp. | reverse complement strand
TGACAAGAAAAATTATACTGATATTCCAAAATACACCAATCCTTTTCATGTAAAGGAATTATACATTGAAGAATTCAAATCACTGATTAGCAAGTATTTTTCCTTCTCAAAACATTTCAATCAAAATTTATATTACAACAGTATCATTGTTGCTGACGATGGTCATTCAACAGCATTTGCTGAATTCTATGGTGATTTTGAAAAAATTGATGCAGTTAGAACTTTAAGTGTCCCAATGTACAACATCTGTATTGCTTCAGACAATAATTTGGAAAATATGAACTTTATAGACACAAGCATTTTTAATGCTCAGGCTGTACTAGACGCTATCATTAATAAAGAAGTTGAAATCTATGCTTCAAAAACATATCGAATCGGAAAGTTTTTCACGTTCCCATTAAGAATTATTCGCTCGCTGAAAAATAAATAATCATTAAAACAGTAGCGTATCGATGATTGATCTTTCAATAATTATTGTCAATTATAAAACACCTGTATTAACAGAGAAATGCATTAACAGTGTTTATAATACAGTAAGTAATGCCATTTCATTTGAAATAATTGTTGTAGACAATCATTCTGAGGACAATTCGGAAGAGTTGGTAACTTCTGTCCATAAAAATGTTCAATGGATCAATAATCCTATTAATGAAGGATTTGGAAGGGCAAATAATTTAGGAATTCAAAACGCTAAAGGTGCATATATCTTATTGTTAAACTCAGATATACTTTTAGAAAACGATGCGATTGAACGCTCTATCAATGTGATTTCTACAATCCCTAAAGCGGGTGTTCTTGGATGTCAACCACTAAACATAGATGGAAGCATTCAAAGATTTACATCAACTATTGCAAGTTTTCGGAAATTAATCGATCAAAATATTCTTTTCAATTATTTTTTTCCTGCAAGAAAACTTAAAACGAACGCTATAATGGGGTCATTCATGTTATTCCCGAAAACTGTTTTAGAATCTTGTGGCAACTTCGATCCTGACTTTTTCATGTACAGTGAAGAAATTGAATTGTGTCATAGAATCAGTATTAATGGATTTCGAATTATACATGAAACTAGCATTACAGTCAAACATGAAAATGGGGGAAGTACGCCAGATCGAAGATGGGCAAATAGACAAAGCTACCTTTCTTCTGCATTACTATTTTATAAGATTCATGGTTTTGGTGGTTACATGCTCTATCATTTCATAATACAAACAAATTACATATTGAATTTCCTATTTATTTGGAAATTTAACAAAGCATTTAGAAAGGATTTCAAAATCGACTTTATCAATTATTTTAGCGTGTTTTTTAATTATTTCACCATTCCATTTTTATACTCCCGAAAAATTGGTCAAGGAAAACGAATGTTGAAATATACAATGAATTCAAAATAACATGGATCGTAAACTCATCATTGAAATAAGCTACGCTGGTTTAGGTGACCATCTTTTTCATAGTCATATCCCACGGATTGCCAAAGAAAGCGGGAAATACGATGCGGTTTACATTTCAAATCAATCAAAATTTGGTCATCCTGATTACAAAAAATTGATTTGGGAATTGAATCCCTTTTTAGATGGATTTGTTGACGAACCAGGAATCAAATGTGATGTTGCCAGCTGTGTTGAAAAAGTAAATCCTTCCTCAGCTACCAATTTATTGGATCAAGTGATGTATTGGTATGAGCTCGACAATGGATTGACTTGGAACAATCCGGAAGTGTATTATCAACCCAATTATCGAGCTGAATTCGCTCACACGATTTACGACCCCAACTTTGTTTCTTGGATTGGAAATGTGATCGATGAAGATGCAATGATTTATTTCAAGAAAAACAAGATTCATTTTGATTACATCATGAAGTTGAGAGGCAATAAAACGCTTTTCATTCCAAATGATTCTACAAAATTTATCGAAACACCAACTTTGTTTGATTTTTGCGACCTCATCCATTCTTGTACACAATTGTATTGTCTAACATCCGGAACAGCAACTCTCGCAAGTGCATTGGGAAAACCAGCGATTGTATTTTGGGGAGTTGAACAAAATAGTGGATTTCAACATTACAAACAACACACCTATCGTTTGATTCAACGTGATTTTTGGAATCGAATCAAAAGGAAGTTAAAACTAAATCGTCATTAAATGCAACAGCTGACCATAGGAATGCCCGTGTTCAATGACATTGATTTCATTGAAGCTTCTTTGATTTCCATTTTGAAACAAGAACAGGTTTCCTTCCATTTAATCATTTCAGATGATGGTGCAACAGATGGTTCGGAAGAAGTTTGTAAACGCTTTGCTGCTCAAGATGACCGTATCACTTACATTCGTCAAGCTAAAAACTTGGGCATTTCAAAAAACATGGAGTTTTTATTACAAGCAGCTACCACTCCTTATTTTAGGTGGGCAGCAGACGATGATTTATGGGAACCTCACTTTGCTTTTGAATTGATTCAACTCTTGGAAAAGAACCCAACAGCCGTTTCTGCATTCACCATTTATCATGAAATAGATGAAAACGATCAATCCATCACTGCACCTCTTGATTTTGATTACTCCAACCCCAATTGCTACCAACGACTAAAGCATTACATCAAACATCCTAGCGATGGCTTTGGTTATGGTATTTTTAGAACCGAAGTTATCAAAGAGGTTGAATTTCCAATTTGGTGGTGGCCCAATCGCAAAACGCCTTATAACAACATATTTCCAACACTTTGTTATTACTTGGCACTTGGAGATTTCTGTTATTATTCACAAGAAAAGTTGTTTCACAAACGTGTGAAAACCCCTGCAAAAACCAATCACATCATCACGGGCAGCGGAAATGGCTTGAAGGAATTGAGCGCATACATCATCCGAAGATTCAATTTGATTACTTTTTCTACCAAACTGATCAGACGAGGAAGTAATGCTTGGATAGCTTTCAGAATATACCCCACCTTGTTTGTACATTGGTTCATCAAATCTTCTTATCGTGAAGTGAAAAAAGCATTTCAATCTCGATTGAAAAAATCCAATAATTAATGCATTAGTTTGTCAATCAAAAGTTGATAATTGATGGTGTCTTGGTAATCTTCTCGCTGTGTCTTTAAAGCATTCTGACTAAAACACAAGTATTCATCTAAAGTCAAACTTTCAAAAAATGAAAGTGCATTACATAGTTCCGAAATTGCAAAATCAGCAGGAAGCAAACACCCATTCGTTGCATTTACAATTTCACTATTCCCTCCTACATCGGTTGCAATTACAGGGATTCCAAAAGACATTGCTTCCATGATACTCACAGGTATTCCTTCCGATTCCGAAACATTTACAAATACAGTTGCCTCGTTTTTACGGTACCAATTCAACACTTCTTCATTCAATACATGTCCTTTCAATTCCACTTCGAGAGCAGGAGAACTTTGTTCATTGAGTTGTTTTGTTAGGTCGGACATCAATTCTCCATTCCCAAAATGAACCCATTTAATCGGCTTGGTCTTCGCAAGTTCAATTAATGCTGCAGCTAACAAATGAACGCGTTTAACAGGAACAAGGTTTGAACAACTAACCACAACAAAAGATGATGGAGTTTTTAAATCAACAGCTTGTTTTTTAACGCCCATTTGAGACGCAGACACATCTAATAAAGTGGCATTTGTCCATTTTTTAACGATGTATTCACTCCCTGCTTTAGAATCTGTCACTATGCGATCTATATTCTAACAAATAAAACCTCTAAATTGCAAATAATGAATTGAGTTGGTTGTGAAATACAAATCCCAACCATGAGCTCTTGATACACATTTCAAATGGGGATATTTTCGTTTCAACATGGCTAAACAAATGCCAT
>JADLGD010000129.1 GCA_020849495.1 Fluviicola sp. | reverse complement strand
GCATTGGCATCGGTTCGTCGATCTTTCATCCGGAAGCTTCTCGTGTGGCCTACTACGCTTCGGGCGGCAGAAGGGGTTTGGCGCAATCCATTTTTCAATTGGGCGGCAATGCAGGAACAACGGTGGGACCTTTGCTCATCGCGTTTGTGGTGATTCCCTTCGGACAAGAAAGCATCGCTTTTTTTGTGGTCTTTGCGCTTATCGGTTTGCTGGTGATGCTGTCCGTGAGCAAATGGTACAAGGCCTATTTATCCCAACACTTTTTTAAGAAAAATGCCTACAACGATTTGGTGACAGGCATCTCTAAAACCCGCATTCGTTGGTCGATTGCCATTTTACTGCTCTTGATTTTTTCGAAGTTTTTCTTCACGGCGAGCATCTCCAATTACTACACCTTTTATTTGATTGATCGCTTTCACATTGATGCCAAAAGCGCACAGTTTTACCTCTTTGTGTACTTCATTTCCATGACTTTTGGAACAATAGTCGGTGGTCCGCTGGGCGATAAATACGGCCGAAAGAAAATCATTTGGTTTTCCATCGTTGGCGCAGCACCTTTTACCCTTGCCCTTCCCTACTTGGATTTGTTCTGGACCAGTATTTTCATTGCTTTAGCAGGTGCCATTCTCGCTTCGGCTTTCTCTTCCATTTTGGTGTACGCACAAGAATTATTGCCAGGAAAAATCGGGATGATTTCTGGTTTGTTTTACGGTTTTGCTTTTGGAATGGGCGCTTTGGGCTCTGCTATCTTGGGAAATCTCGTTGACAACACAAGCATTGGCTACGTGTATCAATTGTGCTCTTTCTTGCCCCTGATCGGATTGGTCACGGTGTTTCTACCCAACTTGCACAAACGGAAAAAAGCTGCTTAACGGTTTTCGTTCAGAATCACGTGAATGGAATCTTTGTTGAGTTCCAAGAAGCGGTAACTGGAAGAAACCAAACGTTGTTTGTATTTGTACCATTTATTGTTGTACACGATTTTCTCTTCAATGCCCGGTTGTTCGTCGGTAAAATGCAAACTGTCTTCTCCATCAATGACAAAGCTCCCCACGTTTTGACTGTAGGTATACACCGGAGGAATCACAATGATTTTATCGGGTTCAATGTTCAAGTGATACACCCCACCAATGGCGTTGATGCGCATGGTATCAAAACACGTACTTGAATTATACGGATACTGACGGATCACTTTTTGCGAAATGCGTTGATTGAAAACCAACACAAAGGGATCTTTGGAATACAGAATACGTGTACTGTCCGGCTCATCGTGGTTTTCAATGAATTCATAATCCAAATGCACCGTGGATTTTCCGGTATTGTGCACAAAAAAGTGTTCGCCCGGTTTAGCGCAAGCCACAAGCATTGCTATTAAAAAAGAAAGGATGAATGCGTTTTTCATTTAAGCTTTTGTTTTGGTTGGCATGTAAAACTCTTTCAAGTAGAAAGGCTCGAAGTAGGCCACATCTTCGAATTGCTGCGCTTGGTATTTTTGATAGGCCAAGGTTATTTGTCCTGCAGCAGAGGGTTGTAAATCCAAATCAAATTGGATGGATCTGTTTTCCCAAAGGTCTTTCATTTTTTCGGCACCGTCGCCAAAACAAACCAAAGTTCCGTATTGCTCATACGAGTTTTCGTCCAAGACATCCGCAGAGATCGGTTTCACAATCGTTAAATCCGAAGCATAGATGGCAGCAAACACTTCCATTCGTCGGGCATCGATCATGGGACACACTTGTGAGTTGGGGTGTTTTTGAACAGCAAGCGCAGCCATGGAAACCAAGGCATCGATGGCAATCAAAGGAATCTTGAGCGCGTAACACAAACCTTTAGCGGTGGAAACACCGATGCGTAAACCGGTATAAGAACCAGGACCTGAAGTGACTGCAACAGCACTCAGATCAGTAGGTTTCAAATCGGCAGCTTTCAACACTTGATCGATTAACAAGGTCAATTGTTCACCATGAGCGTATTGATCATCTGCAATTTCTGCTAGTTGAATCAAGGTACCGTCAGCAGACAAAGCTACTGAACAAACTTTCGTAGCTGTTTCAAGATGAAGAATGTATGTCATTCGTGCTTTATAGGACTTTAAAAGTGCAAAATTGCTGTTTTATTCAGGAAATTCCAATTTAAAACCGATACCGTGAATATTGGCAATAGAAATGGTTTGATCTTCTGATAAGTACTTGCGCAATTTGGTAATGAACACATCCATACTTCGACCAGCAAAATAATCATCTTGTCCCCAAACGGCCGTCAGAATTGTTTCTCTTGGAACCACAGCGTTTTTGAACCTGCAGAGCATTTTCAAGACCATTGCTTCTTTTTTGGTCAGCGTTTTCTCGAAATTCGGGTGTTTCAAGGTGAAGTTTTCGGTGTCAAACAGATAACCGCCAATGCGAATCACTTTTTCTTCTGGTGCATCGGTGATTTGGACGCGTTTTAACAGGGCTTTCACACGAACGGCTAATTCGTCGAATGAAAAAGGTTTGGTTAAATAATCATCTCCACCTGCGTTGAATCCGGCCACTTTGTCTTCGGTCATGGATTTAGCGGTTAGAAAAATGATGGGAATATCTTGGTTGATGTTTCTGATTTCTTTAGCGAGGGTGAAACCGTCTTTTTTGGGCATCATCACATCGAAAATGCACAAATGGAAGGTGTCTTCTGTGAAACGGATGGCTCCATCTTGTCCATTTGTACACAAAACCACGGAGTAACCTTCTGATTTCAATTGGTCAGCGATGACAAATCCTAAGTTCGTATCGTCTTCGACCAGTAATATTTTTGCTTTTGTTGTCATACTTTGTAAGTCTCCTGTGAAAATACAAAGAAAAATGGAAAACGAATAACAGGTTTTGTTTAACCGCAGAGAGCGCAGGGAACACAGGAATTTGTTTAACCGCAGAGAACACAGCGGTTTTATTATTCATGTCCATTTTCCGAGAATTCAGGAACATGATGTTTCTTTTCCCACTAAGACGCGAATTTGATGGCGCTTACTCCCAATTAAAATCGGGACACGCAGACGCCATTTTACTAAACTGTGTAACAAAAAAAAGAATCCGCATGTCCCGAGAGGAACGATTCGGAAGTTGGCAACATATTATTCAGAAAAAAAAAGCGAGACCGCCTGTCCCGAAAGGAACGATTCGGGAGTAGGCGCTTTAAACATTCGTGTCTTCGTGGTAATTCATTCCCTCAAAGGACCAAATTTGAGAAAGATGGTGTTGGTATAAACGAACAAGAGCTCAGGACGGGCGTCCCAAGCTCTTGTCACACTAATCAACCTAACCTACTACTACTGTGACAAATGTAAACCATTATTACATACGCGCAACACTTTTTACTAAACATTAGTAAAACACCAAAAAAAGGGATTTAAAGGATACAAGTACCTAGGTAACTATGTTTATCGACAATTAACGGGAAGAATTAGAGTAAAATAGCTTGAAATCATGCATTCATCTAAACAGCTTACAATAACCATTTAGCAAAAATCCAAAATAAGATTCCA
This sequence comes from Fluviicola sp., assembly GCA_020849495.1. GTDB lineage: Bacteria > Bacteroidota > Bacteroidia > Flavobacteriales_D > Crocinitomicaceae > Fluviicola. The sequence continues at coordinate 4,853 of JADLGD010000129.1, read as the reverse complement.
ATAGTTGCATACTTTTTTGACAATATTTTTGGTGAAAAACAATTTTAAGCGGTACTAAAAATGGATGTATGGTAAAATAATTGAACTGCTTCTTCCTTACATCGAATGGATAGAAGTAAAAAAACAACTTGATCGAACATCGAAAAAATAGTAGAATTCATTGGATTTTAATGCAATCCGTAAGACATATTTCTTTAACTTTGAATAGACAAAATTCAGGATGGATACAATTGTAATAATTGACGACGAAGACGATATCAGAGATATTTTAGCTTACAATCTTACGAAAGAAGGATTCAAGGTTTTCACGGCTGAAAATGGTGCAGTTGGTATTCAGATTTGCAAAGAAGAGCAACCTGATTTGGTCATCTTGGATGTGATGATGCCTGGCATGGATGGTGTTGAGGTTTGTGAAGCGTTGAGAAGTTCGCCTGGTTTGGAAAATGTGTTGATTTGTTTCTTGACTGCGCGCAACGAAGACTACAGTCAGATTGCGGGATTGGATGCTGGAGCAGATGATTACATTGCAAAGCCCATCAAACCAAGAGTATTAATCAGCAGGATAAATGCATTGTTACGACGCAAAGAATCGTTCAATCAAAAAACGGTTCAAGAAGAGCATTTGATCATCAACCGTGAAAAATATACGGTTTACAAAAACGGAGAAGCCATTCACTTACCTAAAAAAGAGTTTGAATTATTGGCTTTATTGGCATCTAGACCGGAGATTGTGTTTGAGCGCGATTTGATTTTAGAAAAAGTGTGGGGAACCGACATTGTTGTTGGAGACCGAACAATAGATGTTCACATACGAAAGCTGCGTGAGAAAATCGGTGATGAATACATTCAAACGGTAAAAGGAATCGGATACAAGTTTAAGAATCAGGAATAAAAAAAGGCTGACAAAATTGTCAGCCTTTTTACATACTATTCCTTGTACTTATATTCCTAATTCAATTTGGAAGATAGCTGCATATTTACCTGTAGTTGTATTAGCTCTTTGATCTGTTGTCAACTGATAAACTAAATTCCCTTGTACTTTCACACGATGTCCGTAAAGGTATTTCGTCACACCAATTTGAATGTGTTGATTTTTCTTTTCGTTCACCATCAAAAAGTCTTGATTGTTAAATACTGCCGCGCTAGGACTTACTTCAGAATACCTTGCAGCAATTTCCCAATTGGATTTAAACAAATAAGAAAGCTGCGCATTGTATCCAAAACCATCCACAACAGTAGAAGTTTTAGTTGTATCTGAATTATAAGTGATTGGGTTTTTAGCACCTCTTTGCATGAATTCACCGTAGAATGCGAAACCTTTGTATTTAAACACAGCATCCAAAGCGATTGTTGTAAAATCTGTTTTCGTGTACAAATCTTTTCCTAATTGTCCACCTAAACGAACTGCATCATCATTGAAATTATACGTTCCTCCAATGGATAATTTTGGTTTTTGCTCGCGTTCTAAATCACCTTCCACATAGTCATTTCTACCTGTGAATTTACCGAATGGTAAAAGCTCCACTCTACCTGTATAACTCAAACCACTATTCGATTGATTGGTATTTCTTCCTTCTCCAGACGTCAAAGCACCTTGCACATTGAAATAATTTCTAGAATACGCTCCAAAGAAACCAAAATCACGGTCGATATTGAATGTTGCATTCACAATAGAACGATCTGCGAATTGTTGATCACCTGAAGAAACCACACGTTGTCTATTTCCTGGAAGTTTTGTTTGTCCAAATCCAAATTTTAAAGAAGAAATTGGTTCATAATAGATAACTGCATCACGAACAATGTTCACACTTGTATTTACTGTTGAAGACTGCGTCATATCCCAATCCATATCACCTCTTGAAAATGCTAATTGAACTTTATAAGACAATTTAGGACTGTAAACGAAGCCTTCCAATTTCAAACGCAAGCGTCTTACACGAAACTCATACGATTCAGCTGAAAAATCCTCATCACTTCTTGTAACCATTGCAGCTCTGTTTTGCATTCTGAATTGAACGCGCATGGAAAAAAGGGAGTCTTTTGCAACAAACTCAATTCCTTTTTGAGCTTTCGTTAATATTTGAAGATCAGACTTCTGAGCTGAGATGCTCGCAGTAATACCAAGTGATGCAAGAAATACAAGTGCTTTCATTATCCTAATTTATCAGTTAAAATTCTTGGCAAAACTAATTCCTTCACATTAAGTTCACACATACTAAATCGTTTTATAATATTTTATTAACCTTCTTAATATTCCGTTAACATTCATTAAGAATATGCGGTGAAAACCACTTAAAAAGTTCTAATCAACCGCTTGTTCTAAACCTTAAAAAGCCACTTCCTTAACATTCTGATAACATTAAAAAATGCTAAAGTCTTTGATTTACTTGACACTAGCATTGGAATGACACAAACTAAAGCAAAACAAGTGTTACTTTACCTTTTCGTTAACATTTTTTTTAAGTGATTTTCAAGTGTTTTGTTAACCTACATTTGCCCAAACAATTTAAACAAAAGAAAATGGCATCAGGATTATTAAAGTTCTTTTTACCGAAAGACCGAATTTTTTACTCATTGTTTGAGGAAGCATCTCAAAACTTAGAGGCAATTGCTGGAAAACTAGTAGTTTGTGTGAATGAAGCTGACTACAACAAACGTGCAGTGATCATTAAAGAAATGGAAGATTTAGAGCATCAAAATGATGAGTTGACTCACAAGATCTTCATGGAATTAGGTAGAAACTTTATTACACCATTTGACAGAGAAGATATTCACTCTTTGGCTACTTCATTGGATGATGTTGCAGATTACATTTATGCAACTGCTAAAAAAATCAACTTCTACAAAGTAGATCCAAACGATTCAGGGATTTTGAAAATGGCTGATGCGATTCAAGAAGCAGTATTAGCGGTGAATGCAGCGGTTAAAGAATTGCGTAACTTGAAAAACACACAAAAAATCATTGAGTGTGTGATCAAAATCAACAGCATTGAAAACCAAGCAGATGATATTTTTGATTTGAGTATCGAAAAATTATTTGATTCAGATATCGACGCAAAAAGCTTGATTAAAAAACGTGAAATCTACCAAATCATGGAGGTTGCTACTGACAAATGTGAAGATGTTGGTAATGTGATTGAATCAATCGTTGTTAAATACGCATAAATCTACTCAAATTACTGAGCTATGTTTACATTATTAATAGTCATCATTATCATCGCCTTGTTATTCGACTTGGTGAATGGTTTCCATGATGCGGCAAACTCCATTGCAACTGTTGTATCTACAAAAGTCTTAACACCATTTCAAGCGGTAGTTTGGGCAGCTGTATTCAACGTAGCTGCATTCTGGGTGTTTGATATGAGTGTTGGAAATACCGTTGCGAAAACCGTTGATAATTCGGTGATCAATCTTTGGGTAATTCTAGCAGGATTATTAGCTGCAACCGCATGGAATTTATTTACGTGGCGGTTGGGTCTTCCTTCCTCTTCTTCACACACCTTGATTGGTGGATTTGCAGGAGCAGCGGTTGCTCACGCAGGTTTTGACGTGTTGAAAATGGAAGAAATCATCAAACCGATTTTATTCATCTTCCTTGCTCCTGTTATTGGTGGTATCATCGCCTTTATCATTGCATTGGTCACTGTTCAACGTCAGTTTTTCAAGAAAATGCTGTGGGCCACAGGTTTATCTGTGCTTACCGTTTGGTTGACGTATTACTACAAAGACATCTTTGATGTGAAGCCGATCATGATTTGGATCATTGGTATTACATTGGGAATTTTCTTATTGACATACATTGGTTACCAATTGATTTTCGGGAAACGCCAATCTGCTATGAAAGAATCAATCATGTACAAACGTTTACAGTTGTTGTCTTCAGCAGCATTCTCGTTAGGACATGGTGGAGCCGATTCTCAAAAAGTAATGGGTATTATCTGTGCAGCATTGATGGTTTACGGAAACGCTGTTCGCAACGGAGAAGTAAAAGACGATATGCCTGATTACTTAACCATTGCTGAAGTGGTTCAAATCAAATACCACAACGACGAAGGGAAAATCAAAAAATTCAAACCTTCAGTTGCTGAAGTAGACAAACACATTGTTTACTTGAACGGAAAGGACATCATTGATTTAACTTCAGACGAAGTGTTATACGATGATGAAAAAATCAATCCTAAAATTGATAAAAAACACCCATTCATTGCTTCTTTGAAAAAGGATGATTTCAAAAGTGCTACAAAAGCATTGGAACCACTTTTAGTTTATACAAAAGGAAAAGAAATCAGAGATTACGCTACACAAGAGGTGATTTTCACGAAGAAAGAATTGAACAAAGATTACCGTTACGCTGGTATTTTTGGAGATTTCGTAGATGAAAAATCAGGTGAGCTTTTGGATGACCATAAAATTGAAGCAAAAGTAAACAGTGATACTATGCCAGGATGGATTGCTTTCATGTGTTATTTAATGATTGGACTTGGTACCTTGATGGGTGGATGGAAAATCGTTAAAACCATGGGAACAAAAATCACGAAAGTGACGCCTTTGGAAGGTGTTTGTGCTGAAACAGCAGGTGCATTGACGTTGTTTACTGTATCACAATTTGGTATTCCAGTTTCAACAACGCACACGATTACAGGTTCCATCATTGGTGTTGGAGCAACAAAACGATTGAGTGCTGTTCGTTGGGGAGTTACTATCAACTTATTGTGGGCATGGATTCTTACCATTCCAGTATCCGCATTATTAGCTGCTGGTATTTATTACTTGATGTTATTGTTCAATTAATACTTGACATAAATTGTTTAAAAGGTCTAGATTTTTCTAGGCCTTTTTTATTGCATCTTTTT
>JADLGD010000128.1 GCA_020849495.1 Fluviicola sp. | reverse complement strand
TTGAATTCTCATCGCGTTGTTCTGCTTGTGATTTCGTTCCAAATCCAACACCTGTTCCAAAGTCTGCCAATTGACGTGCACCAATGTTAGATGTCATGATTAAAATCGTGTTTTTAAAATCGATTTTACGACCCAATCCATCTGTCATGTGACCATCATCCAATACTTGCAATAACAAGTTGAATACATCTGGATGCGCTTTTTCAATCTCATCCAACAATACGATTGAATAAGGTTTACGACGTACTTTCTCAGTCAATTGTCCACCTTCTTCATACCCAACGTATCCTGGAGGCGCTCCAACTAAACGGGAAATAGAGAATTTTTCCATGTATTCAGACATATCGATACGAATCAATGCATCTTCAGTGTCGAACAAATATTTCGCTAGTACTTTTGCTAATTGTGTTTTACCAACACCTGTTGGTCCTAAGAAGAAGAACGAGCCAATTGGTTTGTTTGGATCTTTCAATCCAGCACGATTTCGTTGAATAGCTTTCACCACTTTTTGAACCGCATCGTCTTGTCCAATTACTTTACCTTGTAACTCTTCAGCCATGGTAGCCAGTTTGCCCATTTCAGTTTGAGCCACACGTGTAACAGGAATTCCACACATCATGGAAACAACTTCTGCAACGTGCTCTTCAGTTACTATCACACGTTTCGCTTTGGAGTCTTCTTCCCAACGCTTTTTAGCATCTTCTAAACGATCCTGCAACTTACGCTCCGAATCACGCAATTCAGCCGCTTTCTCATATTGTTGCGACTTAATTACTTCGTTTTTCTGATCTTTTAACGTTTCAATTTCTTGTTCAATGTCCAAGATCTCTTGAGGTACATTGATATTCTTCAAATGCACACGAGAACCTACCTCATCCAAAGCATCGATTGCTTTATCCGGAAGATGACGATCTGTGATGTAACGCTCGGTTAATTTCACACAAGCAGCAATTGCCTCTGGAGTATAACTCACCATGTGGTGATCTTCGTAGCGTTCTTTGATATTGTTTAGAATCTGAATCGTTTCTTCAATTGTTGTTGGTTCAACCAATACTTTTTGGAAACGACGCTCCAAAGCGCCATCTTTCTCAATGTACTGACGGTATTCATCCAAGGTTGTAGCACCAATTGCTTGCATCTCACCTCTTGCCAAAGCTGGCTTGAACATATTTGATGCATCCAATGAACCACTTGCTCCTCCAGCACCAATAATTGTGTGGATTTCGTCAATGAACAAAATGATATCTGGATTTTTTTCAATTTCCGCCATCACTGCTTTCATTCGCTCTTCAAACTGACCACGGTATTTTGTACCAGCAACCAAAGAAGCTAAATCCAACGAAACAATGCGTTTATTGAATAAAACACGAGATACTTTACGTTGAACAATGCGCAATGCTAAACCTTCAGCAATGGCACTTTTACCAACACCAGGCTCACCAATTAAGATTGGATTGTTTTTCTTTCTACGTGAAAGAATCTGAGAAACACGCTCAATTTCTTTTTCACGACCGACAATCGGATCTAATTTACCAGCTTCAGCCATTTTAGTCAAATCGCGACCAAAATTATCAAGCACGGGTGTTTTTGATTTTGGATCCGCTGATTTGCGTTGACTTGCACCAAACGTTTGATCTTCATCATCAGCCGAACCAGGCATTTCTGCTCTTGGGATATTGTTTTCGTCTATCATATCTTCTAATTCGTCTTTTACTGTATTATAGTTAACTCCATAACGACTCAATGTTCTACAAACAACAGAATCGTCATCCTTGAGCATCGAAAGTAACAAATGTTCTGTTCCGATGACAGGACTTTTAAATAATTTTGCTTCTAAGTAAGTAATTTTCAACAAACGTTCTGCTTGTTTTACCAATGGAATGTTTGCTCCTGGCGCTGCTACATTAGATTTTGCTGTATCACCTAGCTGACGTTCTAATTCAAGTTTCAACTGACCTAAATCCAAATTGAACCCTTTTAAAATGCGTACTGCAGTTCCTTCACCTTCTCTCAAAATACCTAAAAGGAAATGTTCTACTCCAATAAAATCATTCCCTAATCGCAAAGCTTCCTCTCGACTAAAACTCAAGACATCTTTTACACGTGGAGAAAATTTTGCTTCCATACTCGTTCAATTAATTAGTTTGCATAGGTGCAGTTTTGAGCACGATACAAATATACAAACGGATAAAATGTTAATAAATGGTTCGATAAAGCATTTTTTCACCAATTTTTGTTAGTAAAATCCCTTTCACTTCTCTTTTTTGTAGCTATAAAAAAGCTAATTTCGACCCTTGCTTACGCACGCAATATTCGTGCATCAATTAAAATTATGACAAGATGGCAGATGGAGAAAAGATAATCCAGATTAACATCGAAGATGAAATGAAATCGGCGTACATCGATTATTCGATGTCGGTAATTGTATCACGTGCGCTTCCGGATGTGCGAGATGGATTTAAACCAGTACACCGCCGTGTATTATATGGTATGCAGGATTTGGGAGTTTATTCCAATCGACCGCATAAGAAATCAGCTCGTATTGTTGGTGAAGTATTAGGAAAGTATCACCCACATGGTGACAGTTCTGTATATGACACAATGGTACGTATGGCTCAGTCGTGGTCGCTGCGTTATCCTTTGGTAGATGGACAAGGTAACTTTGGTTCTGTGGATGGTGATAGTCCTGCAGCAATGCGTTATACGGAAGCTCGTTTGCGTAAAATTGCTGAGGAAATGTTGGATGATTTGGAGAAAGAAACAGTTGATTTTGCTCCAAACTTCGATGATTCATTGGAAGAGCCTACTGTTTTACCTTCTAAGATTCCTAACTTATTGATCAATGGATCAAGTGGTATCGCAGTTGGTATGGCTACCAATATGGCACCTCACAACTTGAGCGAAGTCATTGATGGAATTGTTGCTTATGTTGACAACAAAGACATCGAAAGTGAAGAATTGATTCAATTCGTAAAAGCACCCGATTTCCCAACAGGAGGTATTATCTACGGTGTAGATGGTGCTCGTGAAGCGTTGTTAACAGGACGTGGACGAGTTGTCATTCGCGGAAAAGCAGAAATCGAAGAATACCACGGAAAAGAACAAATCATTGTTACGGAGATTCCTTATTTGGTCAACAAAGCAGAAATGATCAAGAAAACTGCTGAGTTGGTTAACGATAAGAAAATCGAAGGTATTTCAGATATCCGTGACGAATCTGACAGAAATGGTATGCGAATCGTTTTCGAATTGAAGCGCGATGCGATACCAAATGTTGTTTTAAATAAATTGTACAAGTTTACTGCTTTACAAAGTTCGTTCTCTATCAACAATATTTGTTTGGTTGATGGACGTCCACGTATGGTGAACTTGAAAGACATGATTACGGAGTTTGTCAACTTCCGTCATGAAGTTGTTGTTCGTCGTACCAAATTTGATTTACGCAAAGCAGAAGAGCGTGCTCATATCTTAGAAGGTTTGATCATTGCTTCTGATAACATTGACGAAGTCATCAAAATGATCCGCGACTCTAAAAGTCCGGAAGAAGCGCGTGAGCGTTTGATGGCACGTTTTGGTTTATCTGATATTCAATCGCGTGCAATTGTTGAAATGCGTTTGCGCCAATTGACTGGACTAGAGCAAGACAAATTGCGTGGAGAATATGCAGATTTGATGGCTTTGATTACTGATTTGAAAGACATCTTGGCAAACGAAGAACGCAGAATGCAGATTATCAAGGACGAATTACTTGAAATCAAAGCAAAATACGGTGATGCTCGTCGTTCAAGAATTGAATATTCTGCATCAGAAATGCGCATGGAAGATTTGATTCCTGATGAAGAAGTTGTTATTACTATTTCTCATGCTGGATACATCAAACGTACAAGCTTAGACGAATACAAAGTACAAAGTCGTGGTGGAATGGGATCGAAAGGTTCTGCAACACGTGATAAAGACTTCTTGGAGCATTTATTTGTTGCAACCAACCACAACTACTTATTGATCTTTACTGAAAAAGGTCGTTGTTTCTGGATGCGTGTCTTCGAAGTTCCAGAAGGAAATAAAACGTCTAAAGGTCGTGCAATTCAAAACTTGTTGAACATTGAACAAGATGATAAAATCAAAGCGTATGTGAAGGTGAAAGATTTGACCGACAAAGAATACGTTGAGAACAACTTCATCGTGATGTGTACGAAACAAGGTATCATTAAGAAAACGTCTTTGGAAGCTTATTCACGTCCACGTGCAAATGGTATCAACGCCATTACTATTCGTGAGAACGATGAATTATTAGAAGCACGTTTGACAGATGGAACGAATGAAATGGTCTTGGCTACTAAAGCTGGTAGAGCAATCCGTTTCAACGAAGCGAAAGTTCGACCAATGGGTAGAAATGCTTCAGGTGTTCGTGCCGTATCACTTCAAAGTGAAGCTGACGAAGTAGTTGGAATGATTTGCGTGAAAGACAACGCTGAAACGATCATGGTTGTTTCAGAAAAAGGTTACGGAAAACGTTCTTATTTAAATGATCCTGAAGATGGCGAACCAGTTTACCGTATCACCAACCGTGGTGGTAAAGGGGTGAAAACCATCAATATTACTGATAAAACAGGACCTTTATTAGCGATTAAAACTGTAGCTAACGAAGATGATTTGATGATCATCACGAAAGCGGGTGTTACAATTCGTATGCACATTGATAGTATTCGTGTGATGGGTAGAGCTGCTCAAGGTGTTCGTTTGATTAATTTAAAAGGAACGGCAGCAATTGCAGCAGTAGCTCGTGTACCACGCTCAGATGAAGAAGAAGAACAATACGACGAAAATGGAGATTTAATTATCCCAATTGTCGATGAAAATCAAGATGCTTCAGATGGAAACGAAACAATTGAAGAAAATACAGAAGAATAATATGGATTTTGTATCGACTTTGCATCTTGGCATAATAGTTGAAAAGTCGAACACCGAAATTTAGAAAACATGAAAAAAGTAATTAGTAGAAGTGGATTATTGTTGATTGCTGGTATTACAATGATTACTGGAACTGCAACAGCACAAAAGAAAGCTGAAACAGATGCTGCTTTAGCTTATATAAGCATTAAAACAGCAATGCAAAACCAAGATATGGAAGCTGCTAAAAAAGCAACCTTGAAAGCAAAAGGGTTCATTGACCAAGCTGCAGCTCATGTTGACACGGAGAAAAGTCCAAAAACTTTGTTCTACAAAGGTGAAATTTATGGGACGATTCATTTTTTACGTCAGCTAAACGACCAGGCATTTAATGATGCTACTCCAGCCGATGCTTTGGATCAAGCAATCAAAGCTTACAATGCATCTTATACTACATCGAACAAATTTGATAGTGATATTACTACCTCAATTGGAGATGGTAAAATGCAATTAGCAATGGCTGCAAATGCGTTGTTTGATGCTAAAAAATTCAAAGAAGCTGGTGATATGTATGAAACGACTGCAAAGTTATCTACTGCTATCAATGAAATCGATACTGCTGCAATTTATAACACGGCTTTGTGTGCCGCAAATGCTGAAGATTGGGAAAGAGCAGCTGCAAATTACCGCAAATGTGCTGAGTTGAATTACAAACAGGAAACAATTTACAGTACAACAGCTAGTGCTTACATCAATGCAAAGAAAAATGAAGAGGCATTGAATTTCTTGAAAGAAGCAATCAAACGTACACCAAATGACAAATTTTTACACTTTGCTTTAGGAACGATTGCAATGGATTTAAATGATGATCAATTGGTGATAGACAATTTGAAAAAAGCGTGTGAAATTGACACTAAATACGCAGATGCTTATTACAACTTAGGTGGTTATTTCTTAGGAAAAGGTGAAGACTTACGCCAAAAAGCAGCAGACTTACCAACTTCTGAGAAAAAACAATCCGAGGAAATGTTGAATAAAAGTTTGGAATATTACAAATTATCAACAGAGGCATTGGAGCAGTACATTGCATTGGAACCAAACAATCCTGAAGTTTTGAAAAGTTTGTACAAAATGTTCCGCGCTTTGAAAAACACTGAAAAAGAAGCGAAATACAAAAAAATGATGGAAGAAGCGAAATAATCGCTATCACATTAACTTGAAATCCCTGAATGAAATCAATTCAGGGATTTTTTTATTGTTGTAGTTTCTATTAAAAATTCAATTAATAACGTATGAAAAACATGATCATAATTAAGAAGACCGTATTAATTGGATTTACTTTTGTTTTTCCTCTGATGAGTTGGACTCAAACGAGTTTACAAACAGATGCGGAAAGAGCATATTCTATTTACGAATCGGCGTTGGAACAAGATGATTTAAACATTACTAAAGTCGAAATTCTTAAAGCAAAAGCTTTAATTGATAAAGTTTCATCAGAAAATGATTTAAGTAAAGACCCCAAAAGTCTTTATTACAAAGGAATTATATATTCCACAATCCAAATGATTCGTTTTCGTAATGATAGTGAATTTAATAGTCAGACCCCTGAAAATGCCATGTCAATTGCAACCTATTCTTTTCATGAAGCTTTTACAAAATCGAATTCTTTTGATAAACAAATTGGAAATTTCATAACTACTCTAGTTGATTTTGATGCTAAGAATTCAACCGAAATTTTTAAAAACAGTTCTATTGAAAAGTATCCAGAAATCTATAACATCAAATTATCTATTGATGCTAGGTACCAATTTGATTCTTATTGCCTTTCCTTTTCTTCAGATGAGATATTAGCATCCATGCAAAATTTATTAAAGGCAAGAAACAGTTTCAATTTAATATCAAAAAAAGTAAAAACAGATTCATTAACAACTGCAATTACACTGTTTTTAGAAGGTGATCTTTACACTGCCATTCACTTGCTTCGTATTTATAACGACTCAAATTTCAATAGTTCAACACTAAGTAATACGTTAGAACTTGCAAGTAGCGCATATTCAAAAGCATTTACAATTGCAAAAAAAATAAATTATAAATCTGATTTTCAAAGTTTAAATACATTATTGATTGGAGAGGTCCAAGCAAAAACTTTTTTTGAAAATAAAGAATACTCAAAATCAGCTGAAACATACAAAACATTGTATAAGCTAACAGAATTAATTGGTAGAAATGGTGCAACTTACATATACAGTGCAGCTATTGCTTATCATAATGGAAATGATTTACCAAATGCTGGTAAATATTATCTCAAAAGTGCAGAACTAACTATTAAACCTGAAGACAACTATTTAAGAGCTGCTCAAATATATCTTTCTCTTGGTCAAAAAGAAGAAACAATTCGAATATTGAAAACTGCAATCGATAAGTATCCTGAAAATAAAACATTAAACTTTTATTTAGGAACAATTTATATGGAATCGGGAAATGATGATGCTGCAACAATCAGCTTAAAAAAAGCAATCGCGATTGATCCGAAATTTTGGGATGCCCAGTATCAATTGGGAGCACATCTTTCAAATATAGGTAGCAAAAAAAGAAACGAAGCAAATGCATTAAAACTAAACGATCCCAATTTTGATAAGATGATTGCTCAAAGTGATGAATATTATAAACAAGCAATCATTCCTTTAGAGATCTATCTCTCTGAATTTACAAATGACAAACCCGTTTTGAAAAATTTATATCAACTCTACCGTGCTCTTAAAAACACTGAGAAAGCTCTAGAATATAAAAAACGTATAGACGCAGCTGAGTAATACATCATTTTAAATCATGAAAGCACTCATTCGTGAGTGCTTTTTTTTTAGCTTTATTGTATGTTCAGAATTTGTTTCTTTTTCATAGTTCTTACTTCTACCATTTGGAGTCAATCCGTTGTTACAAAAAACAAACAATACGGTATTGTTGGTACTGATGGTTCTTTCTTGTTAGAAATGTCCTATGATAGTATTTACAAATTCCTACCACATCACGACCAAATTCAATTATACATTTGCCGATCAAAAACATCCACTTTTTTCTACGATGCAAAAATCAAGAAGCAATACGAATGGAACATTGATTTGATTGAAACCAATAGAGATGATTTAACAACATTCAAATCCAATAATCTAACTGGTTATATAGCTTTCATTAGCGTCAATGAAGGATACAGTTCGAAAATTGTTGGCTATCGTCTCTTTGCTCCTACTTATCTTTCTGTTTACAATGCTTGGACACAAATCAACAATGAACTGAGTGTGAAAGGTTCAAATGGATACGGCTTAATCAAGTATGAAACGGGTGATACGATCATTCCGCTTCGATTCAAGCACCCGGTTAGTTCCTTTCAACCATCCACTTACCAAAAAATGTATAAAAGCGCGGATTATCATGGAGTTGATTCAACTGTCTACATCAATCCGAAAACCTATTGCACTTTCGCTTTTCATCCTAACACAAAGGTCTTGATTCCATTTCAGGATACAATCCTTCTTGCTTCTCGCCTATTTAAGACAGACTTTGAAGGAAGTTTTGAAGTATTTAATTACAACACTGGTGAACGCATATTCAGCCATGCTTTGTATTATGATCATAACAAATACAAATACGAGGATGTTACAGATGAAATGCTCAATTATCGAACGGTAAAATTCACCATTGGAAGACAGCAAAAAGACAATTTCCGCTACAGTTATTTGATCATGGTTTATGATATTTATACTGGTAAACGCTTGTTCTATTTGGAAAGTTTTAAATACACGGATATCCGCATGGATTACAGTCAGAAATGTACTTCTGGAAAAGGATACTTGCTGGTAGATCGAAACGGAAATACCGTGAAAAATAAAATTGCTGGTCAGATGAATCCCTACGGCACTATGATTTGGAATCAATTGAAATAAGTAGACTTTAACGTTTATTCGAATTTAAAGCACTTTAAAACAGGAATATTCTACTATCTTTGCCCCTCAATTAAAAGAAAATGAAGGGATTACTACTTGTGCTTTCAGCCATCATCACACTTTCTGTTCATGCGCAATTAAGTGCTGTAAAAGGAAAAGCGTTCTACAACTTTTGGATCAATCTTCCAGCAGATAGCATCTTGAAAAACAACCCGCCTGTTTTGATTTTCTTGCATGGAAAAAGTTTATCTGGAACAGATTTGAATCGAGTTAAAAAATACGGTGTGATTCATGAAATTGAAAACGGACGTCAAATCCCTGCAATTGTTGTGGCTCCTCAAGTAGCAAATGGTTCATGGAATCCAGATAAAGTGTTGGAAGTATTGGAATACGTTCAAAAAAACTATCAAACAGATACCAATCGTGTGTATGTATGTGGAATGAGTTTAGGTGGCTATGGAACCATGCATTTTGCGGGGAAATACGCACACAAAATCACTGCAGCTGTTGCATTATGTGGTGGTGGAAATCCAAAAGACGCATGTAATTTAGCGACGATTCCAATGTGGATTCAGCATGGTAATCGCGATGAAGCCGTTCCTGTTCAACGTTCACGTGAAATGGCAACTGCAATTAAAAATTGCAACGAAGGAAAAAATTTAATTTATACCGAAATTGCTGGAGCAAATCATGGAGCTTTGGAACGCGTTTTTAGAGGTGACGCCATGTATGATTGGTTATTTGCTCAAATACGAACAACACCAACAGAAGTGGTAATGGTTCCTGTAAAAGAAGAAACAAAAACAACTGCTATTCCTGAAGAAGAAAAATCAAAAGGAGCTGGAACAAGTAATTAATAAGATTAAAACAAGTTTACCCCAAAAAGCTATCTTCACCAGATAGCTTTTTTTATAGGTAGTTCCTTTACTTAATGCAACGCACTGAAAAACCTGATCCTTTAACCGCTGGACCAATTGGTTCTTGTATCATACAAGTAGCTGTGAGCATAAAATTCAACGCACTGATGTCATTTGCAGAAGATTCTTTCGCCCAAAAACCAGTTATAACCCCTTTTGAATCATACATTCCTTTGTAAAAGCGAAATCCAGTTGGTAGCGCGTTGAACCCCGTTAAGGCACTTATATCTGTTGTCCAAGAAGCTGCTTTCAAACGAATACACGCCGATTCATTGTCATCAAATTGATTCAATAACACTTGAAAATCAGCAATAGAAGGAATACGAAATCCTTCCGGTGCAAGTCCGCGCTCATCATTCACAGCATACCAGTTATACAACAACCCCATTTCTGTATTCAAAGTACTGTCTCCTTCCAAATAACAGCACATTGGTGTTTTACTCATTTCAGCTTCTCTCCATTCATCTTTTGATTTAGCTAAAGGAATGGAATCGCCATTTCGAAAAACACGAGTACTTAAGTTCTTTTGCTGCCAAACTTGATTCTTGATTGCAACAGTTGCATTCGATTGAGCCCAATAAGAAGTTTGAGTTCCTAGCAAAAGAAAAAGGATAGCCAAAACGCTTTGACTACCCTTCCAATATGAAAAATGATTCCTCATTATTTTTTCAATTCTTTCCAGCTTTTTTGAACGATGGTTTTGAATTCTGCTTTTTTAAATGCATTTCCTTCTGTTCCTTCATACACTTTCACTTTGTTACCATTCCACAAGTAATTCACCACTGGAGTATTTGCAGGACCTAATAAGGTATAAAAAGCTCCTGGATCTAAAATTTTGTACGGATACGTTTTACCTGCAATGTTGAAGAAATTCGGTATCAATTCCGTTTCTTCTTCCAAGAAAATAATTTTCATTTCAGGGAAATCACTGACTTGTTTACTCATTGCGGTCAACTCTTTCGCTGTTTCCTGACAATGATCGCAACCAGCGGCGAAGAAACATAAGAGTTTACGACCTTTATCAATATCAGCGTACAAATGTTTGAAACCTGATTTTGCCGCTTTCGGTTCATCCACTTGTTCTGGTTTCACTTCTACATCTTTCCCAGGAACAGTTGCTGTTGTAGAAGTTGCTCCAGGTTTAACCGCTTTAGTTGTATCAATAGTCGTTGTTTGATTGGTTGTTGAAGTGGAGTCTTCTATTACTTCAATAACATCCGTTGATACAGGGATTTGACCTACAGACGATTTTTTCATTCCAAACATGAACACCAACATGATGGATCCAAAAGTAGCAGTTGTTAAAACAGGGAAGTTCATTTTATCTGCAACTGACTTTCGCATTTTATAGAGGTAAGCCAATATTCCCATTGCAATCACATTTTTGATAATAGCCGCAAGTGGTGACATGGGTAAAAACTCACCAAAACATCCACAATTACCTACGTTCCCTTTTGTTGCAATCTCATAACTTAAATGAATACAAAACACCAAAAGCATCAAGATTGAAACTGGAATGACTAGTTTTTTGTAAAAGTGCGGTTGTAAAATCAATAAACCTAACGCTAATTCACATCCTATTAATGTACGAGAAAACCATTGAGCGAAATTTCCATCAAAGCCCATAGGCAACAATTGTTTGGCTTCAAAAGCTGATAAGGTATTGTAAACACTTGGAGCTGGATACAATTTCCCGATAACTGAAACAAGAAATAAAGCTGAAATCAATATACGTAACGACCATTCAATGATCTGTTTGTTTTTAGTTGTTGTTGAAGCGTTTTCCATTCGTTTTGCGTTTAGTTGACTAAAAATAGTACTTCCACCATTAAAAAATGAGCACAAATGAAAATTTAGGAAATAGATAACAAAAAGCCTCGTCTTTCGACAAGGCTTTCTGGGATAAAATCACTCGAAATAATTCTATCCACCACTATTTATTGAATTCCAAAAATAAGTAAGCGGATTTAATTATTCAAACTCTTTTTGACAAGTGTCCACTTTTTCTTTATAAGTGATGAAAATTTGCCGATAAATAAAAAACAGAACTTACTTTTTGACAAATTTTGTCAGGATATAAATGGATTGTCCGTCCACTTTTCCTTCAATTAAAGTTGCATCATCGTGTACCAAACGAATGTTTCTAACAGCTGTTCCACGTTTTGCAGTTATTGTAGATCCTTTTACATCCAATTCTTTGATCAATGTTACAGTGTCACCATTTGCTAAAACTGCACCGTTTGAATCCACATGTTTGATTGCATCTTCATCTTCCATGGTTGCTTTTGCCCATTCCAAGGATTCATCATCCAGGTAGATCATTTCTATTAAATCTGCTGGCCAACCTTCTGCTAACAAGGCATGTAATTGACGATAAGCAAGTACTTTAACAGCTGGAGTTTCGTTCCACATACTATCATTCAAACAACGCCAATCATTTGGAACAACCGGTGTTTTACCTTCCAATTGGTCAATCAATGTTGCTTCCATAAAGACGAAATCATCTACAGAAGTTCCTGCTTTAGGAGCAACTAAATAGGATTTCAAATTATTTGCACTTCCACTAATTTCACACACATTTCCACTTCGTGCTGCTAATTCTTTTTCGAAACTCATCTTTTTTGATTTTTATGATTGACTATGAGCCAATTGTTTGGCCGCAAAGTTAACATTTTCTTGCTTTTACTGATAGTCTTTGTGTCGCCACTGAATCCAGTATTCTTGCAGACCTTCCTTGGTTATAAACAAGCGACTAATGAACAATCGTTTGTGCTTAACAACTGAATTGGGACTTTTCAATAGATCAATCTTTCGTTGTTTTAAATCTGGTACATGTCCCCAACCACCACAATGATCAAACGCAGTCATTGCTTGTTCTTTTGGAACTCGTTTAAAAGGAATCTCCACATAATATTCCACATAGTTGTAACCACTTCCCATACCTGTAGTGGACATTCGGATACGCTTGAAATCAACTTTGGAATACTTGCCTTCTAAGTACAATTTCTTCAATGTCTTCCCCACATATTCAGAAATCTTATTGGAATATTGATGGGCCACATCGGTTCCGTTTAGATGCAATTGTTCGATGAATTTTGGATGCACAAACTCTACTCCACGATACACACCATAACAACCTGTTTCATTACAAATGGGTGTATCAATGATACATTTAAAAGTGATTGAATCTTCATCATCATCTTCCATTTCAATGAAATAATCATGATGTTCTGATGGATCTTTACTTTCTGGACCACAGGAAGAAACAGTGACCCAAACGATCAAAGTAAGAAAAGCAAAGTAAAAGAAATTTGGTGTTCTCATTTCTAATCAACAAACTTAAAGATTTTCGACTGTAGAACAGCAATTTATAGTTGGTAAAAATGCAAAGTAGGAATTTGTTTACTGTAAAATTCGACTAAACTTTTTTCAGAAAGTAAGGTGGTGTTCAGAACTTGCGCCTTCTCAGCAAAGGGAATTTCATCCAATCCAAGTATTGAATGATTAAAAATACCATTCGGAAATTTGATCGCTTCATGCGAAATCCAGAAAAAAGGAATCTTCCATTCAAGTAAGTATTTTGCGGTAATTCTTCCCTTCTGCCCTGTCCCATTGATGATCAATGGTCCATCATTTTTAAATTCAAGTTCAACAAATCGCTTGATTTTCAATTTAAAAAAAGCTTTCTGCTGATAATCATCGCTTGTTTTTGATGTTCGCTGATCGTGGTCTCGCCACAAATGGGTCACTTCATGGATGCCTTTGATGTGAAATCCGGCTTTGTACCAACGGAACAACAAATCATAATCCTCAGGGTACGTCAAATTTTCAAATCCTCCACATGTTTTCAAATCGAAAGTACGCATCAACCAATTAGCAGAAGCAACAGTACATTCGCGATAGATATGGGCATAGAAATCATCATGATCAACGCGTTGATTCAACCAATTTTCATAGGCTTGATAACCTGCAGATATATCTGTATCCATTGAGAAATAACGTACTTTGCCTGTCACAATCGTTGCTTCAGTTTGCTGCAATTCTTGCAACATCAATGCTAATTTGAAATCAGGCATGGTATCATCAGCATCCATTCGAGTTACAAATTCACCCGAAACTTGATCAAAAGCTGTTCGCAAAGCATCAATGATTCCTTTTCCTTTGTTTGGATAGCAGCGAATACGAGAATCTTGAAACTTTTCATTCAATAATTCTTCTTCGTTTTCTTCGCTATGATCGTTTACTAGGATCCATTCCCAATCATGATGCGTTTGAGCCAAAATAGAAGCTGCCGTTTCAAGAATAAAACGTTCTGCATTGCGAAATGGTGTAAGAATGGATATGCGCGACATGTTGTAAAGTTACTTTTATCGCTATAACTAGAAAAAGAACTTCGGAAATTCAATCTTTATTAAACAATTTCCTTTACGGGATTGTGAAATTAATTTGGGTTGTAGCCGAAGCCGTTCCTAGATTACTTAAATTAAACATTGCATTTGTTGCACTGATCCAATCACCCGAATCGATCGTTTGATTGCCGTTTTCATCATACATGGCATAGTAGTAATACGTTCCAGGATGCATGTAATTGAAGGAAAAATTAGTGGTTTGAGATGAAACAAACACATAGCGCGAAATACTATTTAAAGCCGCTGAATTGAACGTAAAACCAGAAAACAAGGGTTCGGTGGTACAAATAATCATGACTTTTTTGGTTGAAACCGGCGTAAATCCGGCTGCAAAAGTGAAACTAGCATTGGTAACACCTAAATAAGGTTGTTGATTGATCGGGTAAGGATCATCTGATGGTGGAGTTGAATTGGGGGAATAGTAGATGGATTCAGAAACGGCATCAAAGGAAGTTGAAAAATCTTTCGTCATCGATTTTTGAGGAAAATTAAAGGCACTAATTGCAGGGTTTGCAGCACTAGTATTAATTAATTTAGAGGACCAAGACATGTGAAGTGAACCGTTGGTATATGAATGAATGTACAAACTATCCGCACTAAAAATCACTTCAGAATAGGCTCTACTTTTCCCTTGTACTACTTCTGAAAAACGGTAAAAAGAATGAGATGCCGTTTCCGATACAGAATCGGCCAATAAATAAGACACCCGTTGAGAACCAGCAAATCCACCTCCATTTCGGAAAGCAACTTTATAGGCATTGTTGTGTTTCACGATGAAAAACGACATGAAAATATCATTCAACGAATCCAATTCGTTTTTAGCAGAAACCTGATTATTGGAAATGGGACGGAAATCAACGATCCATTTTGGAAAAGAACCAAGAGCTGTAGTTGAAGTTACAGGTCCACTCCAAATTCCATTTAACTTCGCTAAAACTCCGTAACCATAAGTGTTTTCTAATGAAGGTCCACTAGGTGTTGGATCCTCTGTTTTGTCTTTTTTACACGCTAAGAGTGTTAACGCGAAAGCTGTAATAAGTAGGTATTTCATAGTGTCTGTTTGTTAGGTACAAGATACGTTTTCTGTCGGTTATAACAGATATTATCTATGTAATTTCACAAACTGTTTGTTATTTAACGATGAATTTTCAAATTCATAAAATAAAAGCTTAAAAAAACGTTTAATAAGATACCTTTTACCTTACTTAGTTGAATGAAATCAATTAAACTTCTCACATTCTTTTTTTACCTTTTGCTTTCATGTGTTGAATCAAGCTATTCTTTTGCACAAGATTCAATTTTAGCCCCAACATTGATCAATTACCAACGCTTAAAACGATCAGAAACACGAAATGCACAAACTTTAGCAAACAGACTAACAGCAGGAAAAACAAGTGAAAAAGAGCGTTTCGATGCTTTGTTTACTTGGGTTGTGATGCATATCCATTACGATTATCGCAAGTATAATTCTGGAAATGCCTTTCAATACAAATCCATTCGAAAAATCCTTCGCTCGAGAAAAGGAATTTGTACGGATTACTCACATTTGATGGACACTTTGTGCTACTTTGCAGGAATTGAGAATACCACCATTTTAGGATATGTAAAAGAATTAAACTTTGATTTAAACGATTCACTTTATTTTGACAACCATGCTTGGAATGCAGTAAAACTGAATGGAGCATGGTATTTATACGATCCAACTTGGTGTTCAGGGCATACAACGTATGACTACACGAAATTTGGAAAATGGCGCATTCGAACCAAGAATCGTTTAGCAAAAAAAACAACTGTAAAAAACCGTTTTTTAGTAACTAAACAACCTAAAAATGCCTATTGTGATGAAGAGAAAACGATAGTATTAAAGTCTTTCAATGTTAGTGTTATTCGCTGGTTTCCTCGCTTATTGATTTGTATCATTGACTTTCCTAAGTATCGTTTGAAAGAAAAATATGTAGCTGTTGCAAACACTAATTATTACCTTTCAAATCCAGAATACTTTGCCGTAACGCACTTTCCTAATGACCCTACTTGGTCATTTTCACAGCGAATATTGAATACTTCTGCTTTTTCAGCTGACAGCAATTATTATGATCGTTCTAAAATCAAACAAGAAGATCGTAAACGCAAGGGTACATTTTGTTTGGATTGTGATGATTTTCTGATGAGTGACTCTTTGAAAAAAGAACAAATCATATTTAGCCAGAGTTTGATCAACAATCCTCTTAATCAGTTTGTTCCAGCAAATTACCACCACTATTTGATCAATGTGTTGTATAAAAAAGTGCTTAACACATCTGATTCATTACAAAAAATGCAATGGATTGATTCTACTTATTCGGTCATTAAAATTGCTAGATCAGAATTAAAAGCTAGTCGAACAAATAGTAAAAAAGAAGCCAATTTTCAATTGAAAAAAAACAAGGATAAAAAAGCTGCATTGTTAAAAGAAAACAAGCAATACATCTCTGCAGCAAATAAAATCAACAATAATTTAAGTAGAAAATATCATCGTATTCGATCATTAAAATATAAAACACAATCCTATGAGTTGAATCAAAACAATTTTAAACGGAAATTCAATCGATCTTTTCGAAAAGAATTGGTTCCAAAAAAAATGACAGATGAAAATAAATTGAAATTGCAACAACAAGTCAACTCCAATCTTCATTTAGTTGATTCATTTAGCTCAATGATCAGTGCTTTACAAGAGCGTTTTGTAACAGACGCATCCCAATTATGGAACAACTTATTAGATGAAAATCAAAATTTTTATCCAATGGAAAATGCTTATGCGAATGATAATTCTTTGCGTTTGTATTATGCAATGGACAATTATGACTTGTGGATACAAAATCTCAGAAAATCGATAGCTACAAGTAATCAACAATGGCAACAATCCATTCAAAAATCTATTTTGAATTTATCCGATAGTATTTACAATGAATATGTTTTGCTATTAAAACTGCTTAAAACACGCAATTCGTATGCTTACAAAGCAGCTCAACAATTAAGAACCTTGTATCAAGTTGGAATTGGTACTAAAGAAAACTGTACTTCTTTTAAAGTTAAAATCAATCAACTCATTAAAGACGAACAATGTTGGAACTCCACTTATGGAAAAATAAACAAAGACATTTATTCCGAATTTAAATTCATCAAAAAAGACCTTCAAGATTACATTCACTTGATCTATCGAAACAACCGCATTGAAGAACGACGCTATAAAATTCACTACCGTCATATTTCAAGAAATAAAGCTCGACAACTTGATGCCATTCAAAAAAATGGCGAACAAGTGAATAAAACAATGAAGGCATTAGTTCAACACAAAAAAGAGTTCTTACTTGAATGGAGAAAAACACATTAGTTTAGTTCAAAAAAAAGGTCCTTCATTGCTGAAGAACCTTTTCTTAAAATGTATTTGGGAAACTTAGTTCGCAATCGAAACGTTTACCGCGTTCAAACCATTTCTTCCGTTTTCTGTATCGTAAGTTACTACGTCATTTTCACGGATCTCTTCGTTTAAACCTGTAGCGTGTACAAATATATCTTGATCGTTTTCTCCTTTAATAAATCCGAAGCCTTTTGCTTCATTGAAGAATTTTACTGTTCCTTTATTCATGTTCTTTTTTTTGTGTTCCCTTTTTTTTGGGGAACCGTTACTACATTGATACCGTTAAAACTTTAAACGGCTTTTCTAATAAAAAATGTTGAAATTAATTGGAGAGCAAAGGGTATTTACGCTCTGATTGAGATAACAATCTTCTACTTTGATTGGGTGAAGGTACGATGAATTAATGGATAATCACTGTTTTATTTTATAAACCTGTGAAAATAATAAAATACAAGTGGTTTCATCTTCCAATTTTCACGCACAATCTTCCTTTATCAGCGCATATTTTTCCAAGGCATTTGTTGGTAGATGCTGTCTAATTCACGCTGTGTGACGTTGACTTTAATTGTTTCAGGTTGACTTTCAGTAGTATAAAGATTCATTTGATTTGACATATTGTAAAATGGTACATCATTTTTATTGGGAACTGTAAATTCATCTAAAACCATTCCTTTATAATTTACCAAAAGCATTTTTTTTCCTTTGTAAATTTCAAATACTCCAGAAGCGTTATAATCGTAGTGGTTGTTTTGAGAAAGATCAAAAATGGGACTAAAACCACAACTATCACAGCTAAAAACAATTTCCCCCTTCTTGTTTTTCATGCTTAGAAAACTTCCTTCCTTACTAATTTCAGTTTCAGTAAAAGGATCAAAATAACTACTTATTGAACTGTAGGGATACACCTCTTTTCCTGCAATGTCGATGAAAGAATAATCTTTTGTCCCAGTTAGTTTGTTTTTTCGGATGATACAGGTATAAATTGCTCCAGGATAGGAAAAGAAATAATACTTGTTGGTTTTATCTTCTCGAGGAATAAAAAACTGCTGTTCCATGTTGGCATTGTACAATGTTTTACCAGCTTTGTTTACGAGAAAGAAATAGGGCAAACCATAAATATCGGTGTATTCCAGTCCATCTTCACCAAAAACGCCACCCGTAAGATCTAACACAATTCGACCAGTCGTATCAATTATTTCTTTGTGCAAAACAGTTTTACCACCTTCTTCAATCGAGTGATAGAGCAAAGTATATCCAAATGAATTGAAATCATTGTAAACATTGTATTTCCCTGCTTTTTGACTGAAATCCAGTACTTCTTTTCCTGTTTTATCGATGTATATTCCTTGTTCTCCTTTAAAAACGAGTGCTCTTCCTTCATGAAATGCTGGTTTGTATTCCCAAGCCGACATTCCCCTTCCACCATGTAAGTACTTGACACTATAAATTGGAGGTACCACAATTTTTCCTTCTTGATTCAGAAAACCAATACTTCCCCGAGTTTCTCCTAGTCCACCATCAACTACAGGATACAAAACGAATGCTGTCATCCCTTCAGAAGTACCAAGAATATTAAAAATGTAGGGGGTATTTTTGAGGGTAATCAAAGTGTTTCTGTTTGATGCTACAAGCGAATAACTGATCGTATTACTATAGTTTTCATCATTACTATCATTCAATCGAATCCAAGTTAATCCATTTTCCAAAGGAAGTTTATTTCCAATTGCTTTGGTTTTCAACAACTTCCCAAATCGATCATAAAGCAAATATTTCCCTTTTGAATCTTGTATGTAAAAGCAATCATTGATAAAACATAGATCTGAAGAATAAACACAAGGCAAGACTTCTTTACCATAGCAATTGATAGCACCGTATTTCCCTTGTTTTTTGACAATTAGAATTCCATCTTGCCAACCTATGTTGGATGGTGATAAATCGGTTAAAGTACAACGACCTAATTCATTGTATACCGGAGGAACAACCCACTCACCAAGGGCATTCATCATTCCTAATTTGCCATTCTTTTGTTTTACATACCAACAATTTCTTGCAATTGTATCAAACGATTGATAACTTGCTTTATCCTGTACATATTGATTTAAACTGACTTGACCTTTCAGCAAATTGTTGAATGCTAAAAACAATACAATAAAACCCAAGAAGCAAATTTTCTGCAGCATGTATCTTAAAAATGAACGTAAAATTCTTCTTTAACAAAGATAGAAGGATAAATAATGTTTAACATTTAATTCGGAGATTCGTTTAGATTGCGCTTAAAAAAGTGAGTCTATCAAAAAGAAAAGACTCAGATGCATTTGTTTTTGATATCGTTTATTGATTCCCTTTCAATAAAGTCACCGTTCCTGTTTCAGAAATGATTTCTCCATCAAATTTTTCGACTTCAATTTTCCAAAAATATACGCCATCAGTTAGCACTTCACCATTGCTTTTTCCATCCCAAAACAATTGTTCTGCAGAGGATTCAAATACTACATTTCCCCAACGGTTCATGATGACACAATTTTTAAAAACATGTCCTTCTGAAGCTACTGGTTGAAACACATCATTGATGCCATCTTGATTCGGAGTGAACACATTGGGCATTTCGAAAGTGGAAAATACCATATTCAATTTCAACGTATCGCAGCCAAAACACCACAAATCGTTGTAAGCTCCCAGTTTATTTGGTGCTTGATTTCCTCCAAACAACCACAATCCTTGATTATTGACCCATTTAGATGCATCATAACGGGCTCGCGGTTTCGTGTCTGATGTTGAAAAAAGTTGTTCCAAATAAATCCCTTCATCGTTTACCAATTCTGATTCTTTCATCCAAGTCCACTCATTGGTTAAAGGATTGTATTTCCACAGATCATTTCGATAATATGGAATCGTATTCATTCCATACTTCTTCCAAAATCGACCGCCAAAGAGCCAAAATTGTCCCGTTGAATCTACCCAAGCGGTAGCTCCTCCTCTACTTCCTGGAGTAAAGTTCGTTGAAGCGACTCCAAAATCTGAATAAGTTGCCCCTTGATCTGGAACACTATCTCCATGTATCCAAGTCCATTCGTTGGTAGCAGGTGAATATTTCCACAAATCATTCAAAAATCCCCAATCCGATAAATTTGGATCTGCCCCCGAATGGTGTCCTCCATACATCCAAAAATCACCAGCATTATCGATGAAAACGCTTGGATAATTTCGATCACCGGGATGATTCGTTGGACTTGGAACACCCTTCACACCAAAATTCCTTTCATTTTTATTGAATATTGTAATAAACATTGATCCTCCATTCATCCATGTCCAACGATTATTGGTTACATTGTACCTCCATAATTGTGTCTCGTTGTATAACCAAAGATTTCCATCTAAATCGGTCCACGCAGGATTATTGGTTCCTTGTCTTGGAAGCGGATCATTCGATGCCAATTCCATTCCTTTAATTCCATAACATTGATAGAGATTGGGAGGATCTGTAACATGTGCCGTTCTTCCAGCCATAAATGTCCATTGACCACTTTGAGGATCATATTTCCACATATCATCTTTTAAGATTCCTAACAATCCTTGTCCTTCTAAACTTTCAACACCTCCAAACATCCAAAAGTTCCCATGGTTATCCACCCAATGAAAAGCATCGTAACGTCCGCTTGGCCAATTACTTGGAGCGGTTACACCTTTTGTACCATAACTGGATAATTGATTGCGTACAGTATTTCCTCCTACCAATTTCCAGCGATTGGTTGCAACAACATATTGCCATAAATCACTGAGGTACCCTTTTTCACCTTCACTATCGATTCCAAAACCACCATAGAGCCAAAGATTCCCTTGTTTATCCGTCCAGGTAGCACTTCCATTGCGGCTACTAGGAACAGGAGTTTGATCACTCGAATAATAATTTGAGAAACTACCCAAGTTAAAATAAGTACTGTCGCCAGTAACCCAGGTCCAATCTTGCGCATTCGTTTTTCCAAATAAGAAAACACTCAAAAAGATAAGAATGCTATTTCGAAGAAATTGAAGTCGTTTCATCTGATTTGGTTTTAGATTTCACAAATAGATTCTCTTAAATCTAAACGATAAATCGTATTCAAAACGTAAAAAGACTTAAAGTGTTGTAATGAAAGAGTGAAAGGTGAAAATCACTTTCGTTTAAAGGTCTTCACTGCTTTTTTGAAATCTTCAATGCTCTTCTCCACTTCAAAATTGGTAGTGCCAAAAAAGAGATAATACATGTTATCACTGAACAAGATCACTTGATAAACCGTTTCTTCGGCATTCGTCTTTTTGTTTTTACCTAAAGCCACCAACTCGTATCCTGAAATACCATCCATTGAAATTTCATTGGTCGATTCTATTTTTACAATCTCTAAAGGTGAAAGCTTTAATCTATTGATACAGTACAACTTTTTATCTTCAATAGTGACTTCAGAAAACGATTTTGTAATAATCAAGTTGGTTTTATCTGCAGATTTTGTTGGGATCTGACCGTCAACAGAATACACTAACGAATTGGAAATGTTTTTGCCAAATTTCAATTTCGTGTTGGTCACATCAATCGAAAAGTCAAGTACATCAAACGGATTGATGGTTTTATCTGCTTCAAAATAGGCAGACATCATTGATTTTTTGACTTCTTTTCCTACTTCTTTCAGGTTTTCATGGAACACACCGTTGATCAGAATAGTTTCTTTCGCTGTTCCAAAAAGCAAAATGTATTTTGTATAAATATTCCCATTTGCGTTTTGAGTACCAGAAACGAACATCGCTGGTAAACCATTCAATTGGAGTTGATCAATTTTACTCACTTCTACTCCTTTGCTCAATAAGTTTTCTTTTGTCATACCTAGACTCACTTCCGAATAAGGAGCAGGAATGTCCATGATCATGATACTCGATCCACTTTCAGTTTGTTGAAGGCCCAGAAAGTTAACTCCTGTTACAAAACCATTTGGTGGAATCAAGGAAACTTTTGTGCCTTTGATTGCTTGGTGTTGTTCCGTTAATTTGTTTTCAATTTTCTCTTGACTAAAAACAGAAAGTGAAAAGAAGATGAAAAGTGAGGTGAAAAGGAAATTTGACATTGAACTTGCTTATTGTTGGTTAAATTCTACGATCCATTCAATTCCGTATTTGTCGCGGAACATTCCAAAATACGTTCCCCACAGGCTATCAGAAATAGGCATTTCAACGTTTCCACCAACTGAAAGACCGTTGAAAATTTGATCCGCTTCTGCTTTACTTTCAGCATGGATAACAATTTTGCTTCTATTTTCATTTTCATTGGTAGGTCCAAAGATCTCAGGAACATCATTTGCCATCAGTAAACTATTACCAATTGGTAATTCGATGTGCATGATTTTATTGGCTTCGTGTTCAGGAACTTGAAATTCATCACTTGCTAAATCTTTGAACCGAACGACTTTCGTAAAGGTTCCTCCAAAAACCGATTGATAAAAAAGGAATGCTTCTTCAGCATTGCCATTAAAATTGATGTGCGGATGGATGCTTGCCATAGAGACTGTATTGAATGAAAATTCTGGGGGTAAACTTAAAGAAAAAAGGTGTTAAATATTACAGTTCAAAACGAATTTCATTTTTTTCTGGTACCACAGGAACTGGATTTAATATCCAAATATCATTATCAAAAGGAATAACAATTTTTGCTTTTAGTTTAAAACTCAAGTTAATTGTTTTTATAAAGGTTTTGAATGGAACATTATCGGGAATATAAAAATGAATTCCATTAATAGTATCTCCAGATTGGACTAATTTCTCAATTGATTTTGAAGCTTTGTAATAGACTTCAACATTATTTACATCACTTTTTGATAAGTAAAAATGTTCGTAATGTTTGTTTTTAATGTACTCATTAAATCCTTCCCCCATATATGGTGGATTTTCTATATTCCAAAAATAAACAGACAACAACTTTTCATTTTTAAACGGATCAAGTTGATTCAAGTAAACGAAACAGCAAAGTGGAAGGAGTATTAAACTAGTTACTCCAATTCCAACTACATTAAACAAGAAGTTATTCTTTTTTTTAAAATAATGATCAGACTGTCTCATCAATTAAAACTAATCTTATGAATCATTTTTGATTGAAAAAAAACTTGAACTGTCTATAAGATTGATTTAAGTAATAATATTGAATTTTGTTTGGAAAATAATCTACTTTAATGAATTGTATCAAAAGAATAGAACTGTTTTATTTATTTCGCTTTTAATTATGTTTTAATAACTCGTTTTACTACAAATCCTTTCTCAGTCGAAATTTGAAAAAGGTAAATTCCTTTAGAATACTTTGATAGGTCAATTTGTTCATTTGAGAATACCTCTTTACTGTAAAGTTGTTTATTATTAATGTCACTAATAACAAGATTTGCAACATTAAAATTAAAGTAGATTGTAATACTTTCAGAAGTTGGATTAGGATAAATTGCTATTTGATTATTCAATAATTCATTTAAACTTAAACATTCTTCAATTGATAGAATTAATGTATCTGAACCTAAACAAAATTCAGGACTAGTATAATTATAGACAAGAAGGTGATTTCCAATTCCTGCTTGTTGTATATCAAATATATTACTTGTGATACCGCTACCTGAAAAAGTACCACCACTTGGAGTGACGTTATCAAATACAACAAGATCATTTGAGAGACAAAGTGTATCATCTAAATAATATCCAAAATCAACAAATGGAATATTATTTACAATTAGTTCTTTTGCTATAATTGAGTCACACCCATATTGGGATTGTAATGTATCATAATATATTCCTTCAACATTTTGAAATTCATTAAAAATTAAGACACTATCACCATGACAAATTTCAATCACTCCTTCAGATAAAAATGAAACTGGTTCAACTATCAATTCTTTAATAGAAATTGAATCACAACCAAATTGATTTTGCAAAGTATCAATATATAAACCTGAAAGACTTTGATAAGTATCAAAAATTAAGATACTATCTCCTTGACAAATTTGAATTTGTTGCTCAGATTGATTCGGAACAGGTAAAACGGTAAATTCAATAATTGAATCCACGCTACAAAATTCATTTTCTGCATGAACGAAAGTTGTATTTACTCCTGTATTTGATGCAATGAATGTTACTACATTTGAAGAATAAACAGTTGTATCAATATTATAACTCCAGTTATAGTTTGTTTCAGGGAAATTTAAACCAAATTGTATAGAATCACCATTGCAAAATTGATCAGTTGAATGAGTAGCATTTTGAAACACTGAATTGCAATCAAAAATAGTTAGCAATTTGTAATTTGTTAAAACTGGTGGATTTAAATCGAAATAAATTTCTGCAAAGTTTGAAATTGTTGATCCAACTGGAACAGTTTCAATTGCTTTAATTTTATAATAAACAAAACCATGACTCTCAAGTTCATTCACATTGCTATCAGGCAAATTAATGTTTGAAAAAATAAATGTAACAAGCCCTGTTTCATCAACACTTGAAGTAAAATTATGACTTCCACAAATTGGTTCAAAAGTTGACCAATCGAGTAATGAATCTAATTGATCTTTAACAACAATTACAGACGCTGTGTCATTTCCCGTATTTTGAAATCTAACTAAATATTTTATTTCACTTAAACTATCAATGTAACCTTGGTATCCAATCCCATTAGGATTAGAGATTTTATCATTTGGATCGTAAGCACAAACTAAAATTTGACTTAAAGTATCACTACTTAAAAAAGTAATATTGTTCAAAGAATCAATTACTGAAACATCCAATATCGATTTCAATTCATCACCCATTAATAAAAAATTAGGTGTTGACACATATAAATTGATCATTTTATCACTGAAATAGAATAAACTATCATAGTTCCAAAATAAATTTCCATTTGAAATAGAATCTGGTAAAGGATCAGAAATGATATAAGTTAAATTTGAATCAAGATCTAAACTTATTAACCCTGAGGTTATAGTAGAACCAAGATTTCTGATATTTAACCAATAATTGATGGTATCATTACATCTTGGAAAACCTCCAACCAAGTTAGACGAGATTGAATCAATCAACTGGGATGGATAAAGACCAAAATTTAAACTATCAATCTGATTAAATTGAGTATTCACAGATACGGTATAACTAGGAGGATTTGATGTAATCCCCCAATTAGTATATGTTTGTGTCGATATGGTATGAAGTTGAGTCGTATCGAAAAAACTCATAGTATATTTTCCAGCTGAATCAGTGAAAATGTAATTATTTATAGGATTAGTCAAAACTGGATGTAAGTTCAATCCTATCTCAGCAGAGTCCAAAATTCCATTAATATTTTGATCAAAAAAGACTTTTCCTGTAACGGTTGTTTTACAATTTTGATTATTTATCGATAAGAAAAGTCTATTTGCTTTACATGAAATCACATCAACATCACCATCATTATCTGTATCACCTTTTGAATAATTGCTGGATGCTTCAGTTAAAAGTCTAGGTCCATTTCCTAAGAAATTTCCATTGCCTAAATTTTCTAATAGAAAAGTCCCCCTTATTGGTAAAATATAATAATTAGAACTACAAATAATATCTGGGTCTCCATCTAAATCATAATCTAGTACTTCTGAAATAGGACTATTGAATGAATTAGAAATTAATTGGAATGTGGAAAACGTTCCGTTTCCCAAGTTTTTATACCATCCAATTTTTTCAATTGTACTGTTTTGTTCTGATGTAATAAGATCATCAATACTATCACCATCTACATCATCAATAAATAATTGATAAACTACAGCATTTAAGTTAGTTGTAATAAGAGTCGGTACTGAAAAGGAACCATTACCAAAATTTTCAATTAATCTTAATTTATTATCACCATTAGAAAAAGTAATGAAATCTATATCACTATCATCATCAATATCTAAAGCCGTAGCATTTACTGGTTGATTACAAGTGTTATCAATCACTTGTGAAGTACTAAAATTACCATTACCTAAATTTTCATAATAACCAAACTGATCACTATTATAGGAACAATAGGTGACGTCTAAATCATTATCTGACTCAACATCAAACAAATTAAAATTATATACCTCAAATGAAAGAGGCGAAGTAGGTATTGGCGAAATTGGAATAGCACTTTGAAATGTCATATTACCAAATCCTTTATAATATTGAATATAACCACTATTCGTATTAGAACCTTTTAACGTTATCAAATCATCAATGCTATCATTATCTATATCTTCCAAATAAAATTTCTTTAAATATGCAGGAAGTATATATGCATTTGATAAAGCTATAAACTCTTGACTAGGTCCAAAAACATTATCCCCCATATTCTTCATCCAATAGATATTCAGCGATTTTTCTTTGAAATACAAAACATCCAATAATCCATCTGAATCTACATCGGATAAAGTCGAGAAAATTGGTAATTTAACTTCTGGACTTAAAGTTTGGACTAGATTAAAATTTGCACTAGTATTATTCAAATACAAACTAATACCAGAATTAGCATCATTAACTATGATATCTGGAAAAGTATCATTGTTTACATCTTCAAAAACTAGATTAGTTATAAAAGAGGATAAATTCGAAACTAAGGCTATCGGTGTTGAAGAAATGACACCATTATTGTTTGCAAAATAATAGATATCGTTCCAATCAGCTATAACAAGTTCATTAAACCCATCTAAATTAATATCAACTGTTTTTGTTATAAAAGGTTCGTATAAAGTACTAATTCCAGTTGCTGTTAATTCACTTCTTGGAGAAATAGTTCCTGAATCAATAATATACCAAAAGACATTATCACTAA
The DNA here is from genome assembly GCA_020849495.1 of Fluviicola sp. Lineage (GTDB taxonomy): Bacteria > Bacteroidota > Bacteroidia > Flavobacteriales_D > Crocinitomicaceae > Fluviicola. Next base: position 1,012 of record JADLGD010000128.1, on the reverse strand, counting down.
ATTCGACCATATTTACGACTAAATCATTCGTACCGTCTTGATTAATATCAATATTATTGATTATTGGAATATATAGATTATTTGGTAAATCATAATAAAAATCAAGTTGAATTGGATTTGAAAACAAACCATTTCCAAGATTAGTAACTTGCATTAATTGTTTAGTTATTTGAGAAATGTAAAACAAATCCTCATAACCATCTTGATTATAGTCCGTTGTAGTAATTTTAATAGTGTAACTTCCACTTGTTAAACTTACAATGATTTCAGCTGGTGCAAAAGCAAACAAATCTAAATTCTTAAACCATACGATTTCATCAGTTAATAAACTTGAAGCTACAATATCTAATAGATTATCGTTGTCCATATCTACAATTTCAAATCCATCAATCTTATGAAATTGACCTATTAATTGAATAGGATTTGAAAGACTACCATTGGTAAGATTTTTAAACAAGTTTACTTTTCCAACTTCTTTATCAATAAAGAGTAAATCAATAAAACCATCGTTATCTATATCAGCTTTTCTAAATTCAAATTCAATTTCATTAGCAACCCTACCAATTGAAACTGGATTAAGAAAGGTCCCAGAGTCATTTTCAAAATAATACAAATGATTCAGTTGATTATCGATTGAATCATAACCAACTGATATGATATCTAATTGACCATCATTATTTAAATCAAAATCAATCATTTGCTCTGAAATATCTGTACAGAGCTGTTTAGAATTAAATTGACTATATAAAAAATTATGACAGATAAATGTAATTACTACCAGAATAGATTTAAATAAGGTTGATTGACTGGTCATGAAAGCTTTATTTTTTTACAAATTTAAAAAATTATTTTGTTGATTTTTTTTTATAAAATAAAGATAAAACTTGGCTTGTACAGGATCAATCTCAAAAGTTGGGGAGGAATTCAGTAAGAATTTAGAACTTTGAAGAAAAAAAAGAATTGGATCCTCAGATTGAGTTATTGAAACTGGTACTTCCAGAGTTGTTGGTTG
>JADLGD010000127.1 GCA_020849495.1 Fluviicola sp. | reverse complement strand
GTACGTTGTAGCACATAGTATGAGAAGGGAAACTAGACATGTTAATCACCACATCGTGTATTGTATTTGTATCGTGAGCCGTACCTGTACATCCTGAAAAAACATCAAGATAGGTGTATGAAATAGGAACAACTCCTTCATTACTTCCTGAAAGCGGATTGTAATACCCATTCGACACGTTGGCAGGTGTAAACGTTCCTCCACTAAAAACAGGAGTTCCTATATAAAGGGGATCCCCCAAATAGCAAAATGTTTCATCAAAAATCCAATCGTCTTGGTTCGATGCTTCTTCTACGTAGACATAATAGCTCGTTATTGTTCCTTCACACATACCACTTGATGCCACCAAGGTAATCACATGGTATCCTAAAGTATCAAAAACAACCTGAGGATTTTGTTGGTTGGAAACAGCAGGCGTTCCACCTTCAAAGGTCCAAGACCAAGCATTTGGATTTCCACTGGATTGATCGATAAACGAAATCGCTGTATTCACACAGGTTGAACCATTCACTTCTATATTTGAATTAGGTTGTGGATCATTGGAAATGTAAATGCTGTCCAAGGCTGTTAGGTAACAACCATTTGCCCCATCGACATAAGCGTATTCAATAACTGTAAACGTTCCCAATGAATTTTGATCTGGGTAAAATGTGCCATTTGAAATCGTCGATGCATCCGAAAATGATAAGTTTCCACCTCCATTTAATGGCTCATTCACTTGCGTTCCAAAACTTGAGTAACAAACGGTATCGGTAGTGATCCAATCATTTTCAGCTTGGGTGAAAGTCACATTAATTTGCTGTGTAACAGTGGTACCTGTTCCGTAAGCATTGCTCGTTGTTAAAGTTACAGTGTGTAAACCTGGCGTAGCGAATTCAACCACAGGGTTTTGATCCGTTGAGCTTGCTGGAGTTCCACCTTGAAAGGTCCAAGACCAAGAGCTTGGTGCATTTGTACTGGCATCTGAGAAATAGACATTTTGACCCATACAAGCAGAAGGAACTGAAAAATTGGTAACTGGAGGTAACTCAGGTATGTTGAACATGCAATTAATTGTTGCTGTAATGATTCCATTTCCGCGATAATCAATAGGATAATTCTCTACTGAAATACCTGATGGGGTAACAAAATTGTCCTTGTACTCGAAGCCATAATCAATTTTAGTGGCATCATTGTTCAATCGAATCAAATCATAATTGTGAGTTGTACCATAATAATCTCCGGTTTCGCTAAACAACATCAACTGATCTACATTTCCACCAGTGGTACATTGAAACAAGAGGTTTTTGATGGTTCCGTTTGGTCCTGTAATAGAAGGTCCACCCACAATGGAAAACGTGTCTGAAATCGTTTGCGCAGCTAACACAATGCGTCCATTTTTCACATCAAAGCCACGGATGCTGTTTTGCCAATCGGACGATAATTGTTTGATCCATCCAGCCGTTCCATCGTTATTGATGCGACAGATGAAAAGATCTTCGTGTACTTGACCACCCACGTATGTATCCGTCAGCGTCGTATTTCCAAACGTAAACTGTCCGTGAAACTTACCTGCCATGTAAATGTTATTAAATTCATCCATTTTGATGTAGCGGCTCTCTGCAACACCAGAATTTATCGCAAATGGAGGCATCGGAATGGGAGTTCCATTTCCAAGGTATTCATAGTTAAAACCATATCCTGTGACATAAACACCGCCTTGACCATCAGCTACTGCATCGTATTTGGATTGAAATTGAATGTTTTGAAGGATGGTTCCATTCGGTGCGATTTTATAGAAGAAGGTTCCACAATAAAGTAAATTGCCCAACTCATCAAACTTTAATGAAAGCTGATCCACGGTGTAAGAATCCAGCACCGTTTTATGCCACAAGTATTTTCCATTCGGATCAAACTTCACAATTACGGATGATTGAAGCGAAGAACCACTAATTGGAGGATCAATGGTGATGTAACTACCATCCGTGGAGTAAATATGAACATCATCCACATGGTCCCCATGGAAATATACCATATAAACGTTTCCAGCAGTATCTGTTAAAACATCTCCCCCATCAGACCACGTTGAACCATAAGTCAGATAAGTTGACCACATTGGTACTCCTTTCGGATTGTGTTTGGTTAAAGTTACCGCTTCGTCGTAATTGATATCCTGAGGGGTATTGTTCACCAAGGTATCCCCGTTTCCGGTAAACATATACACAATATTCGAAGAATTGTTTTCGTAAAAGGTATATAGGTTATCGTTATTATCTCGAGTGAGCGCATTCAAGCGTCCGCCATCAGGGGCAAAATCTCCAGCATATTGGATCAAATTACACGAAGTATTAGTGACAGGATTGATGGCATGAATCGTTTTGGTGATTTGTTCGATACATCCTGTTGAAGTAGTAGCGGTTAATGTTATTGTTTTTGTCCCTGTGTTGGCATAAGTTAACCCAGAAACAGACGTGCTGTTGCTTGTAGCTGGACTTGCACCCGAACCAAAATCCCAAGCATAAGTACCTCCAGTATTCGAAGAATTATTCAGTACAGCAATCGGTTCATTGATTTCAGGATTCATATTCGTTACTGAGAAATACAAATTAGGATCTTGAACCACTATCGTAAGCGGAGGAAAATTAGTAACACAATTTAAAGGAGACGATGTTCCTCGGATAAAATACGTTGTAGTGTCGTTTAAAACAGGTGTAGGAAAAGTTAAAACCCCGCCATTTCCTGATTGAATGGCACCAATAGTTGTGGTACCACTCATTAACTTGTAGGAAACATTGTTTTGGGAATTTTGAAGAAAAACGGAAGTCGAAGTATTGACACAAATGGTATCTGGATCTGCAAAAATAACTTTATTGATGTCTGGGTTTTGGGTCACTACTGTTACATAAGCAACCTCCTCATTGGTTCCACAACTGTTTGTTTTCGTTGCTCGAATATTGAGCGTAGTAGAAGTCGACAAAGCACCCGTATTGAAATTCAATGTATTCCCATTTCCAGCTTGTTGCGTGCCAATAGGTGTTGTTCCATTTCGCAATAAATAATTGACTCCAACTTCTGAATTGTACACACTAACTTGTCCAACTTGTCCTGCACAAATTTGATTGGCAACCCCCACGTTTAGGTTAATGTCTAATGAGGGTTGAACGGTAAGAGATTTGGTCAGTGTATCCGACTCAAATCCATTAGAGGCAACTAATGAGATCGTATGATTTCCAGAAGTTGTTGGTACTACAGAAATTGAGTAAGTGGTTGAAAAAGGGGTGCCATCCAATAACCATTGAAAGGTCCAACTTGGATCAGATAAATTGGTTAATTGAACGATGGAATCAAAACAATTGGTTGTTGGAGCAATGGTAAAATTCGGTTGCGGTTTGTAATGAATTCCAGCATTCGCTGTGTGATAAAACTGATTAACATCACCAACAGCCAAACCATCTTGAGCGGAAAAAAATGTAATTCCATTCATATCATTTGCCATTGTTTTACGTTCCCAATACAACCCACCTGTGGTGGTACGGTAAATAAATTGATTTCCAGTAATGTATCCTGTATTGTCATCCGTAAAGTAAGCAGAAGTAAAATCGACACCTGCAGCATTTACATTGAGTGCTGTCCATGTGACACCAGCGTTGGTTGTTTTATACACAACTCCATCTTCTCCAGCAGCATAACCAACATTTGCTGATGGAAAATGAACCGTTTTAAATACTTTACCTGAAAAAGTAGTACTGGTCCAAGTTGTTCCATTGGTCGTTTTTAAAATGCGTTGATTTCCAACAGCAAAACCAGTAGAAGTAGAAGTGAAATCAACATCCCAAAATTCAGCTGTTGTGCTTGTAGATAGTAAACTCCAAGTGTTTCCACCATCAATCGTTTTTAAAATTCGTCCATTAGACCCCACACTGTATCCAGTAGATGAAGAAACAAAATCCAATGCGTTTTGCTCTCTAGGCCAAGAACCTCCATTGTACACATTGGCAAAACTCCAATTCAAACCACCATTGTTGGTTTTCAAAATTACCTCAGAATTCCCCAGAACGATCCAACCAACGGCAACAGCTTCTGTAGCTGAAATGAAATAGACATCTGTGATGAGAGATGGAACGAGGCTACCTGTTAAATCATTTATTGGGTAAACGATCCAATTCGCTCCAGCATCAGAAGTTTTCACAATTGCATTGCCTAATCCAGCATAATAATTTGATGGATCTGTAGCACGCACACAAAAAATATCTGCTGTAGGTGTATTCGGAAACTGAGACCACTGCGCAAAAAGTCGTGTAGAAAACAAGAACAGAATAGAGATGGTAATCTTTAGATGCATTCGTTTAGTTTTAAGTGTCAAATATAAAGCAAAAAGCAATTTGAAAATAGATTTAAATAGAGTAATTGTACTTCTGTTTAGAACTTTAAAAGTTAAAATAAAGTGGATTTAAACAAGTCGGGGCGCGATAAATCAACAGTCGGGGCGCGATAAATCGCGCCCCGACTGTTTGATAAACAAAATCTCCCCCGTCAGGTCGAGTGTTTCCGAGGAACGAGGAAATGTATCGAGCCCTGACGGGGAATACTTAATCAGTAAATTTTAACCTTTGTTTCAAAACCGAAATTTGGATGGGCGTCGTTGCAGCGAAATCAACAGAAGTATTGTCTTTTACTTGGATTGGCAATTCGTTATAAAACAAACCAGTTTCATCGTTGCGAATGGCAAACAAGCGGTAATTTTCTCCCTTAGGCACCATCGTGAATACGGAGTAATCATAACGATTCGTTGGTTGGAAAACAGCTTGAGCTTTTTCTGAAATCAACATGAAATCGGTGTTGGCTTGGTATGGAAGGGTGATTGTACAAGCAATAATTCCACTGTTGTAGTACTTATCGCAATTGACCCATCCCAGTTGGTTGGCTGTGATGACGTATTTGGTTACCAAATCGGTTCGAACCTTACTGCTCAGTTTTCCCGAACCAGAAGTTTGACTGTCAATCAGTTTTTCCAAGTTTGTATTGTTTCGGATGGTTGTTCCCATTAATTTAAGTGGATAAAGCTGGTAGGCTTGCATTTCTTGCATGTCCATTTTAGGAGCGAAACGCAACCAATTATAAATAGCATCTTTCATTTCTTGCTCAATCATGCGTGTACCTGTCACCTCATTCAAGGAACCATCCGATCGGTAGGATACTTTCACCGTTGCGACTTTGTTTTCTGTTGCAAACTTTTTCAAGAGATCAGAACGCAATTCGTTTTGTTTCATCCAATCCTTCAAGGTTTCATCGGATTGATCAAATTTCCAAGCAATCGGTTCTGATTCAGCAGAATCAAGGTAGATAAAATAGGTAGAAATGGTTGTATCTGCACTTCTGGTTGTTGTATTCAATACGTTGTCCGTGTTTTGTGAAGAACGATCTTGCCAACGTACAAAATCACCTGGCTCATTCGCTGCATAAAACGTTTCCATGTCCAATTGTTTTTCCTTTTGAGAAGCTGGAATGGGAAAAGCAAGTTCAATACTTTTCTTAGGACTCAAGCTGAGGGTTTGACCATTTTTTGCTGCGGTCAATTTCACCGATCCTGCTGTTTGCAACACTGCATTGGAAGCCGTTTGCGTACTTAAATTATTGGTAAAAAATGAAAACAAATCCAGGCATTCTGTCATCTCAAAATCAATTTCACCGCTTACTAATTCTCCAGAAGGCAAGACAAAACTTCCCGCAGGAATACGGAGTTCCGTTCCACCCTTTCCAAGTAGCACGGTATCTTTCGCTGTATTGATCCGAAAACGCTGAACGGGTTGTTGCAAAGCACTTTTCAATTCCTCCAAGGTGTTGTAGCTGTTGGATGTCAAGCGCAAACTTGTATTCGAAAGCTCCTTTATTTGATCGAACGGCTGTTTTAGATCACTTGAATTGGTGTTTTTAGATGATGCAGAACTTTGAGTTTGTTCCACTGGTGTTTCAACAGGTAAATTGTTGGTTTCAGAAGTATTGTTTGCCGGATTTTGCGAACATGCTGTAAGCAATCCACAAACAAATAACCATCCACGACTTAGTTGATTCACCTTCATGAGATAAATATAGTTGAATATGAGTAATTCTACAACATCTTCCATCTGTATTAATTATCCAACGTCCTCCCCCTGCTTGGAATCTTCAACATCCTCCCCCTGCGATTATCCAACGTCCTCCCCCTGCGACCCCTTGTCCTCCCCCTTGCATCCCCCTCCAAAGGGGGAATAGATGATGGTTCTATTTTAAATAATTGTTCTGTTGTAATTATGTTTCTTGTTTAGAAGAAGATTTTAATCAGATGGTAGATTAAAAACTCCCCCTTTGGAGGGGGCCGGGGGTAGGATAATTGAAAGATGATCCTACCCCGTCAGGTCGAGTGTTTCCGAGGAACGAGGAAATGTATCGAGCCCTGACGGGGAATACTATAATTTCTCCCTACTAATAATCGTATTATCGTAGCCCAAGACCACATTTTCCAATAGTTTTTTGTTGCCAATCGTGTAGTTGTCTGGACTTGTGCGGATGATGATGTCGTGTTGTTCTGGGAAGGGTTTCAAGGTTTGATAACTGTAATACACGCCGTCGATGACCACGCCACCGTAGAAATTACTTTTGGGCGTTTGCTTCAACAAAGCCTTGTAGGTTTTAAAAGGAATCGTCAGCGAATTATCTCCTAAGCTTAATTGGTAGCCTGTTTCTTTTTTGCTGATGCTAAACGGTCGGTACCAAGCATCATTCAAAGGCAAATCGCGGTAACGCACTTCATCACTGATTTTCAATCCTTCTGCCTTTGCTCCATCAAAAAAGTAAAACGATCCATCTGCTAATTCATAAAGATTGAACCCTTTACTTACATTGTATGGAAGTGATGGATTAAACATGAAGGTATCTGCAGGTGGATAAACAAATAAAATCAGTCCATCAGGTTCGTAAATAACGCTGTCTTCACCATAGCTATTCAATAACGGAAAATCACTGGTATTGCCAATGTAATAAAAAGCTTTAATGTTTTTGGCTTTGATGGTTGGTACCCACAAATTGTAAACACTCTCCTCATTTTCTATTGAAATTGGATAGCAATTCATTAATTGTGACTTTGGATTTACCAAAATGATCTCACGGCCAGTGTTCACCAAAAAACGCAGCGATTTCAAATTAGAAACTTGCTTTTTAATGGGATCATAACGTACAACCTTATTTGTTTTTGTTGCAAGTATAAATCCGCTAACAACACCATTTTTTTCATAATCAACCATTGCAAAGTCATAAACAGGATCAACCACCAGCTCGTTTTCAACTATCAATCCTACATTGCTAGTGTAAGCATACAAGCTCAAATCTTCCATTGGAAAATCATTTAATTTTTCCTCTTCAAAACGATTATAACTATAAACTTCTCTAGCAATACCTTTCTTTATTAATTCAAAATGAGATGAAAGATGATTCAAACTTTCTTTCAAAACTGAATCAGCTGACTCAGAAATACGATTGCTCAATTCATTCATATAACTTAATTCAGCTTTCGGATCCGATTCGTTGTACATTTTCGGAAATAAAAAGAAATGTTCTTTCCCAAAGGCATATCCAACTTGTTTGTTCCAATCCATCCGTGTGATGAAGTCCGGTTCATTCAATTGTTCAGCGCCTTTAACAAGATTGAAATTGACTGGATAAAATTCATATACTACTTCTTTGGGAGGAGCAACTTGAAACAACTGCAACCCATTCCTCTTGTAGAAAAAAAGATGCGTTTCATAACTTGTTTCACCATAATCAGTATACGATTCTAAAACCAACGTTCGTGTAAGAATAGAGTCAAACAACATCCTTGCTTGTGCTTCAGCGCTACTCACAAAAGGAAACTGAAAGTGTTTTTTCAATGAATCTAAAAATGGAAGTAAATATTGAAGATCAGAAGTATCTACTTCACCCAAGGCAACCAATTCCAAAAAGGGCTTACTCTCTTTTGGTATGTAATTTACTTTTTCTTTTCGTTCGCCAAGTTGATTGACCAAGACACATGTTTTTAACTCAGGATAAGAACCGCTATCGTACCATTCGTTTTGTTGCATTTTCTTAGGGAGCGCCCACATCCATCCTGTTTCATTTGGTTTCCCAATTCGTTCGTATTCCTCAAAAAAATCATACACATAATTTGGTTCAGAAGGAAATGGTGAGTTCAAATCAAAAAAAGAAGCGCGATCCAATACCGAAAGAAAATATACATCAATTGGATCTCCTACTTCATCGTAAATATAATCTTGTTCGAATTTAACAATGTAATGCTCATTGATATATTCGTCCTCTTTTTCTTCAGGTACATTGTTCAACAATCCGTTCTTTTTCATGAAATAACGAATTGAATCCTTGCTTTCAGTAAAGAGAATCTGGAATAAAAGATCTTTTGGTGTTACATAAAATCGTGGTTGAATGGCTTCTCCTCTCTGATTGTAAGCATACATATAATCTTTCCCTTTTGGACTGGCAACAATCCGATTTTGCGTATCAAATTGTCCCATTTGGTAAAACTGTTCACTGATGATTGCTTGTGTTTTGTTTTCCATAAACAGCCAAATTCCATCACCAAAAGTTAGCGTTGATGGATTGTTTTGGCTTTCTATCATTCGCCCTCCAAAATTGACCAATGATGTTGTTTCGAATCGACAAATGGAATCGGGTTTCAAGGTTTCTAACTGTCCTGTTTCAATGTTGTATTGAGTAAGGATGTTGTTGGTTTGCACAACGACGTTTACATCACGCATAGCTACCACACTTGAAAATTGACATGGGATGATTTGTTTTCCTTCCGCATCGATCAATCCTTGTTTGCCATTCAAAACAACAACGTAATAATTGTTGTACGTAAAAATACTGTCGTATTTCGTTGGAATCAATTCTTTATCGCCGATTCGATAAACGCCTACTTTGTTTTGATTCATTACAAGATGCGTTTTATCCAACAAGGCCCATCCAATTTCATCGTATTGCAGTGGAGTCAAGACGGTCCCTTTTTCGTCGATTATTCCCATTTTGCCATTGTTGATGACGTGACACGGAAAATAATCAACATACAAGATGGAATCATAGATACATGGAATTTTAAATGATCCATCTTCTACCAGAATACCTTGTTTATTGTTGCGTTCTACCACTACATTGGAACGGTAAAAATTGAGTTCATACTCATTCGTCGTTAAATCAAAAGGTACTACTTCCTCTCCTTTTTGATTGATGATTCCATAGAAGCCGTTTTTCTTAAAAATAGCCAGTTTGTTTCTGTTCCAAACAGGAGCATAAGTTGATTGGTAGATGAATTGTGCTTTTTCGGGATGTTCAAAGTCGATGATACCCCAATTGTTTGCTTTTTTAGCAAAGATGGCATTGTTAAAAACAGGATAAGCGAATTCATCCAATTCGAACGGGTACACTTCCTTCCCTTTAAAGTTGATGATCCCGAAATTTCTTGATTTATACCCTAAGATGTAATCTCCGTAAATTTCAGTGATATTCGTTAGATCAGTTTGGAGGAGGAATTTTCCATGGATATCATAAATCGATGAAACGCCGTTTTTACGAGCAATCCAATACTGATTATACAATTGAGAAATGTCATCAAACTGCGTAGCTAAGATGATTTTTCCGTTTTTATCCACTAAACCAATTGAATCGTTCAAGCGAATCGTTGTTACATCTATGTTTTGCTCGCTATCAAAGCTCAAACTGGAATAACTTGGTTCTGCATCGTACAAACAAGGCAACACTTGCTTGCCATTTTTAAACAAACCAATTTTATCATTTTGATACACCACGATTAAACCGTATTCGATTTCGTCCACGAATTGCCAATCTCCTAGTGGAACAAGGGTTTTACCAAGCGTATCCAAAACAGTCAACTTCCCTCCTTTCGAAAGTCCGATGTAATTGCCCAAAAACTGATAAGCCGTATAATCTTCCTCTTCTATCTTATCATAAATGGCTGGTATCACCACTTTTCCATAGATGTTCACCAATCCATAGTGCTCGTTTTGCTTGAAACCAATGAGTCCATGATAGACTTCTGTTACAAAGTCGAGCTTGATGTTTGCTGCCAAGCGTTTGCCGGTGGAAATTTGTCGTATAGCAATGATTCCATTCTCTTTGTAATATTCAACATCACTATCTGGGATGTACTTTTTTTGTGCGAAAGCAGCTGGACTTAAAAAGAAGATTAGCAGTAGAATAGCAAGTTGTTTCATAGTTCAATCGAATAGAAAACAAATCTATTATTTTAAATGATTTTGGTGGAAAATGTTGATAAATAGTTCTAAAAACAGTCGGGGCGAATGATTATTCGCCCCGACTGTTGATTATTCGCCCCGACTGTTGATTATTCGCCCCGACTGTTGATTATTCGCCCCGACTGTTGATTATTCGCCCCGACTGTTTTTATTTTTTAGAAATGAATTTACAACATTCTAATTTCTGTCGGTTTCTTTGGTTTCACTGCTGGTGATGGCGGTGTGATCGGATTGCCATTTTCATCCAATTCAACAATACCTTCACTTGCTTTTTTGATTTCTTCCAACCATTCTTTGTTGTTTTTCTCCAATTCGGCAACAGGTATGAAGGCCTGACTGGTTATTGGAAATTCATCCAACAATTCGCCGCTGTAGTAGAATTCAAAACACAAACCACCGAAGGTGTATTCTTTTCCTCCAATGTTGAAGTTGGAACCTCCTACTTCCGGATTTTTCTTTGGTTTTGATTTTTGGTAACCCAAATTGAACAAGGTTCCTAAAATCTCAGGTCGGTTGGATAAATCAAATCCTTCGCGTTCCCAATGTGCTTGGAATTGACGCAAGAAATAAGCAGTGTACAAATACGAATAGTAGTGATCGCCCCCTTTGATCAAGCGCTGAATGGTTTTGTATTTATGTGCTTCAATGGTATCGTTGATGACTTCTGGAAATGAATCGTTGACATTTACCGTGTTTTGGAAATAGTCACCTGCATAGAACGGACTCTTTTTGTCGAAGACATTACTTTCAATTTTCAAAGCGGTATTTTGCAAAATCCCTGTAACTCCATACCCACGATTGGTTGGCATCAACATGCGGCTGTAAGGAATGACGTATTGCTTGAATTTCTCGCGTCCAGAGTTGAACATGCGCACTTGCTCTCCTACCAAACACATCACCAATAAACGCGATTCAACACCCGTCAGGCGCGATACCGAATCGATGGCATGTTTGTCTTTTACAATTGCTTTACAGAAATCTTTCCACACTGGAGAATTGGTCCATGCATACACCGAAACGGTTTTCGCTTTTGTTCCAGACTCCAGTGCTAATAATTCTTTTTGGTAGGTTTTGTTTTTCTTCAACATGATGTTTGCCGCATCCAACATACGCAAAGCCACTTTCAAATCACCGTTCTTGTGGTAATTGTTCATGATATTACGTGCATTGTATGGATAGTACTTCGCCAACAAACCTATCTTCTTCAAGAAAATGGCTTCGTGACGTTCAACAGACAAACTGTCCATTTTAAATCCGTCATCGTATTTGTTAGCCATATCCGCAAAATAGCGGTTGTTCACGTCCACACTTCCTGAATCATTCGTCCATTTAAACTGTACAGCTAATGCAGTAAAAATCAAGAACAAAGCAATCCCAGCAAGGATGTGCAAAACCGTGAAATAGGAGAATCGAAAGATGCGTTTCCATCTAGGACGTTTTGGTTTAGCTTCAATAACAACTTCTTTTTGTGAAGTTTCGTTTGGATTCTGTTCGCTCATAAACTGCTGACAATAAACAACTTTAAAATGCTTTTTCTCATGGAAGAAGCCGACAAATTTAATGAAATATTTTATTGATTACGGATACAGTTATTCATCTCAATCAATCATTTGATAAAAAAATAAAAACATATATTTGGTTTATGAAAAAATACCTTTTACCAATTGTCGGATTATCCATTGCTTTTAGTTTAGGATTACTTACTATGTCATTTGTGCAAAAAAATGCGCAGAAGAAAGAGAAAAAAGAACAACCATTAAAACTAGGTGCTTTCTCAATCAGTTTGAATGTAAAAGATGTGAAAGCTTCTAAAGCCTTTTATGAGAAATTAGGGTTCAAACAAAGTGGTGGCGATGTTGCTCAAAATTATGTTGTCATGCGAAATGAACATGCTATTATTGGATTATTTCAAGAGATGTTTGAAGAAACGATGCTAACATTTAATCCTGGTTGGGATGAAAACAAGAAAGAATTAAAGCAATTTGACGATGTTCGAAAAATTCAGAAACACTTAAAGCAACAACAAATTCCAATTTTCTTGGAAACAGATTCAACTGCAACAGGTCCTGGATTCATCATTTTCAATGATCCTGATGGCAATGTCATTTTGATTGATCAACACCGTTAATTCAGACAAAGGGCACTTCCAAATAAGAATTGGAAATTATTTTTCAATGACACTTCCAACAATTTAGTGAGTTTATTGGTTGCTGGATTTATTTTAGTCCTAATGAAATAAGATGAACTGCTAAGAGAATCTTACATTGATCTACTTTACTCAACAATTCCTACAGCTGGCATTTTTTTCAACTGTTGTAGCGTTTTCTTTTAGTAGCTTTCAACTGTTTTAAAAAAGAACTATGGCAACGAATAGCTACTACAAATACCTGTTAACTTTCACTTTAAGTGGAATCTTGTTCACTGCTTGTACAGAAAAAGCAGCAGAAGAAGCTCCCCAAAAAGAACCGAAGATTGCACAAGAAAACACGAAGCAAACTAATAAAAAGGACGATTCTGAGAGCAAAACAAGCGATTTAGCTTCAACTGATAAAAATGAGGAAAAAGAAAAACGAGTGATTTTTATTCCTCCTCAAGTTATTCCCCTTGATCCTCTTCCAGAACCTGATCCTTATCCTCGAGATCCTTATCCTGAACCTTATCCGTTTCCAGAACCACCTGAACCGCCCGTTGAAAAAAAACGTCAAGAAGAAGAAATATTGGTCGTTGTAGAAGAACCTACTGAGTTTCCAGGCGGAATGGCAGAAATGCGCGTGTATTTGGCTAAAAACATCGTCTATCCAACTACAGCAATGGAACTGGGAATTGAAGGAAAAGTGTATTTGCGTTTCAATGTCATGATAGACGGTTCCATCAATTCAGTGAATGTTCTAAAAGGTATTAAAGACTGCCCTGAATGCGATAAAGAAGCTGTAAGAGTGGTCAAAGCAATGCCGAAATGGAAACCTGCGAAAAATATAGGCAAAGCTGTCAACTCACAAATGACCATTCCTGTTATCTTTAAACTGCAATAAATAGATCCGATGGTTTTGACAACATTCCCTTTTAGAAGAATTACTTTCACTTTGAGTGGAATTTGCCTGTTTGTTTTTACAGCTTGTAATGATGCTTCTCAACAAAAGCAATCAACACCTACAAAAAAGACTGTTTCAACCTCAACAGCACCGACAAACAACAAACCGACAAAAGAAGATCAGCCATCTGAAACAACACCTAAACAACAAGAAAAGACCATTCTATTCGCACCACCAATTAGTGATCAAAGTGCTGAACCTGAATATTATGTTTTGCAAAACGAATCGGTATTGGAAATTCGTTCTTCAGATATGCAAAGCGGCACCGATGATTGGGGCAGTTCAGACGCACCGCCACCACCGCCACGAAGCAAAACTGAAGAGCCAGTTCTAATAGATGTTGATCCACAGGCTTCTTTTCCAGGTGGCAATGCAGCAATGAATGAATACATTCGAAAAAACATGCGATACCCTCAAGATGCAATAGACAAAGAAATTACAGGGAAATGCTATGTTCAATTTGTTGTAAAATCAGATGGAAGTATTGGAAATGTGAAAGTCATCCGAAGTGTTTATCCTTCAATTGATAATGAAGCTATTCGATTAATTAAAGGTATGCCTAATTGGATTCCTGCACAATCGGATGGTAAAAATGTCAACTCTTATTACAATTTGCCAATCAAATTTGCACTGGATTAAACATGCTTTCAACCATATTAAACACTATCTTCGTAGCACCAAAACTGTTGCTACATGAAATGCAAGCTTGCGTTTTTCTTTTTACTTTTTCTAAGCTGCCAATTTACCGTTTCGGCGCAATGTCCCACGTGTGGAAATGACGTTGTAGATGCGGGAGAAACCTCCTTGAATTGTCCGCAAGACGTAGCACACGATGCAACTTGCGTTAGTCCTTGTGGACAACCAACTGCATTTGAAACGACAGCAGGAGTTCGAATCGCTCATGATTTTACAGGCACTACAACTTATTCTACTGCTGGATTACCAGCAGGTTGGAGTTTTGCGGGTGCTCCCACAGCGACAACCGCAGGAGCTTTGCCCGCTGCAGATGTATTTGGTGCAAAAGCAGGATTAGTACAACCGAATTGTTCTGGAGGATGTGCTGGAACCAATTTTTTCTGTATTGGAAATTTAGCCAATAGTGTTGCTGTTGGTGGAGGTGGAACGAATGGAAAATTAGGAGCCAATTTCGATGGAAGAGCCAATACCAATCAAAACCTGAGTTATGCGGTATTACGCGGTCAAAACAACCCAACGCTTGTTTCGGAAACGTTTAACATGAGTGCAGTTGAAGGATTTAAAATTCAATTTTGGCTCTCTGCTTCTGAAACTTCTTGTGGATTGACAGGTGGATGGGGTTCCTGCGTTGGAAATGCTGCATTCTTGGATTTTTCCTCGAATGGTGGAACTTCATGGACACAAATCATGACCATGAATACAAGTTCTTCTGCTTCTGATATGTGTACCAACAACAGTACGAATACCTTATGGTTTCAAGAAGGAGCTTGGTCTAGGGTTTGTTTAACTGTATTCAAATCAAACACATCACCCGGCAATTTTTACAAAGCAGCAACTGGAACTACTGCAGCATCCGGAATCATGGTCAACTCAGCCTATTTTACGGCAAATTTCAAGTTCCGCATTCGTTATTCGCAAACAGCTTCATGTACAACTGCAACTGCAACCAATCCGGGAAGGTATTTGGCCATTGATTATCCAGTGGTTACTTCAGGAAACGAAATGATACCTTGTGGTATTTCATTCAGTAACATGTGTGGTTATGGCGCAGATGATAACGATGAAGGCGTAGGAAGTAGCACGCTTTCAACCAACTCCATTGTTTTTGGAACGATTAGAAGCAGTGTGAACCAAGCAGAACGAGGCGTTGAAATTTTCCATTCCCAAAGTCCAACTTATACTAGTCAGAATGTAACAGGCT
>JADLGD010000126.1 GCA_020849495.1 Fluviicola sp. | reverse complement strand
TTCCTAAAGTTCATGTCAACCAATTCTCCATTATGGGAGGTGTGAAAGCTGCAGTAGAATTGGGAGCACTTTCTGTTGATCACTTAGAAGAATCAGATGATGCAGATATTGAAGCATTGAAAAACAGCAACTGTATGCCTACTTTTTTACCTGGTTGTTCTCACTTCATCAGTATTCCATTTGGAAATGCTAGAAAATTCATGGAAGCAGGCTTACCTGTAGCATTGGCTACTGATTACAATCCTGGAACAACTCCATGTGACAACTTGCAACAAATCTTCTCCTTGGCTTGTGTTAAAATGAAAATGACTCCTGAAGAAGCATTGAATGCTTTGACTATCAACGCTGCTTATGCAATGGGATTAAGTGAAACGCATGGTAGTATTTCGCTTGGTAAAACAACTCCTTTGATCCTTACAAAACAGATCCATTCGTTGGCATATATCCCTTATGCTTTTGGTGAAAACCACGTAGATCGATTACTCAATTGTTAAATTTCAATAAGCTTTTTATTGCATCCATACGAAATGTACTTTTTCAACGTACTATTGCAGTAATGAAAACGGTTATAATCAGTTGTTTACTTTTATTTTCTTTCGGTTTATGGTCACAAGCTGCCAAACCGGATTACCAACTATTGTGGGAAATCAAAGGTAAAAACAGTAAAAAGCCTAGTTACATTTTTGGAAGCATGCACTCCAATGATGTGCGCTTATTCAATTTCCCAGATTCATTATACACCGCTTTTGTAAACGCTGATGCAGTTGTATTAGAAACAGATGTTGCCTCCATTGCTGATCAATATGATGTGCGTTTGAATGTGTTCCAATTGGATATTTTTGATTCCAAGCGCTCATTCACTAGTTCTAAAGAAGCAACTACCACTGTTTATGGTGATGAAGACGGTAGACCACAATTTCTTGATGCCTACTTTCAACAAACAGCATACTGTGCTGGGAAAGCCTTTTACCCATTAGAAACGATCGAAGAACAACTCAATGCGGTGGAAAAAATCAATTTATCAAACCCAAGAGCTGCGATTAACTCATATTTCTTTTCCAAAGAAACGTTCATGCAAACCTATTTACAAGGTGACATCATGGGACTTTCAAAAATGCTCCAACACCAATTCAACGGAATGCCTGGAGCTTACGATGCCTTGATTACCAATCGCAATCGAAAGATGGTGAATGGTCTTGATACATTGATGCGAAAAGGAAGTGTTTTTTGCGCCATTGGATCTGGACATTTGTATGGAAACGATGGTGTGGTTCAATTGTTAAGAGCGAAAGGTTATTCCGTAAGACAAGTATCTGCCAATTATACCGATCAAATTACGCTGGATAAAGCAAAAATGCAATCGTGGCGTCGTTATGAATTGATGAACGAAGCGTATCAATTTTCCATACAACTTTCAGGAAAACCAATTGTGACTGAAACGGAAGAGCAATTTTCTTTTATCTATCAAGAATTGGGACAAGGAAATACGTTCGAACTGCTTGTGCACAAAGAACCATTTGCCTTAGAGGAACATTACAACAAATTCATTGTCAATGCATCTGTAAAACCAGTAGATTCAACAGATCGTGATGGAACTAGAATAATGGAAGGATTGATCAATGACCCAATCAAAGGTTATCAGTGGAAACGCTACCTTCAAATCAAAGGCTGGACCTATGAACTAACATGCTATGGAGGGAATAAATTCATGCATTCAGACCGACCAAAGAAATACTTTGACCGCTTGTTAATCAATCGATAAGCCGTTTTATCAACAAAGGTGTTTATATCTATTTACCGCAAAATTCAACTTTTTTTTACTGAATTCGCTTTACTTTGTAGACATGATTCAACGAAGTATTGCTCCTCTAGTAGCTGAAAAGCTTACTGATAGTAAGATTGTAGTTTTGCGTGGTCCTCGAAAATCGGGTAGACTAACTTTGCTCTCTGGTATGATAGATTTGTCGGATGACAAATTAAAAGTTATTGATTGTTTTGATAAAAAAACAAGAAAAGCAATCGATACTGTAGCGTCTTTCAATCAAGCTATTTCAGGTAAATCCATTATCGTATTACAGGAAGCTCAATTGCTCACACAACTTCAAGCAATTGTGGATGGTTGTTTTGATAACGACCAAATTGAAAACCTCATCTTGTTGTGTTCATTTGAACCGCAATTACACGAAGCATTGTGGGAAGCATTGCGATTTCAAGGATTGGAAATTTCACTTTCTCCTATTTCATACATGGAAAGTGCGAATCATTTTGGTTTAGCAAAAGAAGCAGAAAGCATTGAACAACGCTTGATTTTTGGTTACTATCCAGAAGTTTTGATCAACGAAGCAGCTGCTGAATCCATCCTGTTAGAAATTTTGGAATCGAGTGTATTCACACAACTTGGAGCTACAGAACGCATCAACAAAAAAGAGCAACTCATCAAATTATTGCGCCTTTTATCATTCAACATTGGAAAAGTGATCAGTTTCAATGATTTGGGGAATCAATGTGATTTGGACAATGAAACGGTAGAACGCTATGTCAAACTGTTCGAAAAAGCTGATTTATTATTCCTACTTCCTTCTTATAACAATGGCCATCGCTACGAATTAAAGAAAAGTTTCATTGTTTATTTTGTAGATAACGGCATTCGCAATGCATTGATTCGATCCTTTCATCCTTTTGAATTTAGAAATGATAGCATTGAATTGTGGAAAAACTGGACCATAGCAGAGCGAAGAAAAGCCAATCTTTTAGCTGGAAGATCTGTTGAATCCTATTTCTGGTTGACACACACAAAACAAGAGGTTGATTATTTAGAAATCAGTGAAACGGGTAAATTTGGATACAAAATGCAATGGGATAAACGTAAAACGATTAAAATCCCTAGTAGTTTTCAAACTAGCTATCCTGATATCAAAGTAGTTGGAGTAAATCAATCTTCTTTCTGGACTTTTTTACAGAAGAAATAAATTTTCAAAAAAACCTTCCAGTCATACATCGATTTAGTAGCTCGTTCATGATTTTTTAATACGTTTCTTTCAAATTTGTTGTGTATTTTCACGTTTATACACTAAAACAAGCGCATGAAAACGAAAGAAGAAATTGTACAAAATTGGTTACCACGATACACAGGTGAAGCATTAGAAAACTTTGGTTCATACATCATTTTGTGCAACTTTCACAATTACGTTTTCAAGTTTGCAGAGCATTACGGTGTAGAGGTTGTTGGTAAAGACAAACCCATGCAATGTGCTACAGCAAATGGTATAACCATTATTAATTTTGGTATGGGAAGTGCATCAGCTGCAACCTGTATGGATTTATTATCTGCTATCAAACCAAAGGCGGTTTTATTCTTAGGTAAATGTGGTGGTTTGAAAAAGAAAAACGAAGTGGGCGATTTTGTTTTACC
>JADLGD010000125.1 GCA_020849495.1 Fluviicola sp. | reverse complement strand
TGTTCTTGAAGTTTAAAATTATAAACAAATGGATTGAATTTGACGTTCTTTTTCAAAGAATTGACATTCCCCCAAAATTTCTTATAACTACGTTATAACTCCTCCCTTCAAAAAAAAAGTTGCACAAAGTTGACAACCGTTTCATTTCTTTTGCGTTATCTTTGCGCCGTGGTGATCGATTCAGGTGAATGTCATCCACAACTTGAAGTTAAACAATTTAAAAACCAAAGCAAATGTTCAAATACACATCAACATTAGGAGCTCCAACTGGTCTAGAGACTAGTGCGCTCGTGCTTTGGGTATTTCAATAGACTAATCAAATTAGGAATATGAAAATCCGAAGCACTTAGAGGTTTCGGATTTTTTGTTTTCAACCCTTTTTCAAAAACAATTTCCCGATATCTCTTTTCCGTCTCAGGCGGATCATTGAATCAACAGGATGAATGTCATTTTCTGGCTTCAACCTTTTAACTGGACATGCTAAAAAACTCCTCAATAGATGCGAGTTGAAAATGTCCATAGAATCAATTTTTATGGGAAATAAGATTAAGGGGAAAGACATCATACAACTTGGATTTCCCCAAGACAACACAGTAAACATCGCCTTAGGGCTGATAAGTAAATACAAAAAAAGAGAAAGTAAAGAACGCGTTTTAGCAGAGTTGAGTACCGTTCTTCATCACCCGGATTCCTTCATTGGAGACGGTGTTTGGGGAAAAATTGCAGAAGGACTCATCGCTCCAGTGGAAGTGAAGTTCAATGAATTAAAAGTAGAACGAGCGCCGTTTATCATCTACGGAGAAAACGATATTGATGACAAAACGAAGCATCAGTTTTACCAAGCGTTGAAATTGCCCGTTTCGGTACAAGGCGCTTTGATGCCAGATGCACATTACGGTTACGGCTTGCCAATCGGAGGTGTTTTAGCGACCGAAAATGCAGTGATTCCGTATGGAGTAGGAGTGGACATAGGTTGTAGAATGAGCATGACCATTTTTGATGCTCCAGCTTCTTTCTTCAATGGAAGAACGCATCAATTGGAAAATTTGCTTTCGGAACACACCAAGTTTGGCATGTACGAAACCCACAAATTGCGCAACGATCATGAAGTATTGGAAAATAGTTTGTTTCGCGAAATTCCACTCTTGCGCAAGTTGCATGGAAAAGCCTACCAACAGTTGGGAACTTCAGGAAGTGGGAATCACTTTGTAGAATTTGGCTCAGTTCAGATTACCGCAAGTGATGCAGGTGTGCCTCCAGGTGAATACTTTGCCGTGTTGAGTCACAGCGGTTCGAGAGGATTGGGCGCAAACATCGCTAAGCAATACACACAACTGGCAGTGAAACAATGTCCTTTGCCGCGTCAAGTGCAACATTTAGCTTGGTTGGATTTGAACACACACGATGGAATGGAATATTGGAACGCCATGAATTTGGCGGGAGATTATGCCAAAGCTTGTCACGATGACATTCACAAAAGATTGACCAAAAAGTTGGGGCTCCGCATGTTGATGACGATAGAGAACCATCACAATTTTGCGTGGAAAGAAGAAGTGAATGGCAAGAATTGCGTCGTACACCGAAAAGGTGCAACACCAGCTGGGAAAGGAGTTTTGGGCATTATTCCAGGAAGCATGACAGCTCCGGGATACATTGTTCGAGGCTTGGGAAATGCAGCTAGTTTGCAATCGGCTTCGCATGGAGCGGGTCGTTTGTTCTCGCGTTCGGATTGTAAAAATCGCTTTACTCGCAGTGCGTTTCAAGAACAAGTGGCTTCAAAAGGAGTGAAATTGCTCGGTGGTTCAGTTGATGAAAGTCCGATGGCTTACAAAAACATTGAACACGTGATGGGAAATCAACAAGAATTGGTAGAAACCATTGGTGTTTTTCAACCGCGCATTGTACGTATGGACAAATAAAACAAGGAAAAGATGAAAACAGTTTTAGATAAAATCATTTTGTTGTTGACCGCTGCCAATGGCCCAGCAGAATGTCAATTAGCTGCTGCTAAAACACTTGCGCAATTGTTAGAAGATTGTAGAGCAAATGGATTGGAAGCAAGTGTTTTGCAACGTGTGAAAGGCGATGAAAACGGTACCATTCAATCAGCAGTGATTGAAGTAAAAGGGACAGCTTGTGAGCGCATAGTGCAACCGTGGTTAGGAACGATATTGTGGATTCAAAAATCACCGTATCGTTCCAGTCACGGACGGAAAAATTGGTTCGTAGGTGTGTTTAAATGCAAGCCAACAACCGATTTCACATGGTCAGAAAGCGACTTAAACATTCAAACGATGCGCAGTGGAGGAGCTGGTGGGCAACACGTCAATAAAGTGAGTTCAGCAGTTCGGATCACGCATACACCAACAGGAATTAGTGTGGTGGCGCAGGATAGCCGTTCGCAATTACAGAACAAGAAAATCGCTTTAGAGCGTATCAAAGAAAAACTAAAGGAGTTGGAAACAAAGCATTTTTCAAGGATGGAAGCCGATCAATGGTCGAAGCATTACCAATTGGAACGTGGAAATCCGGTCAAGGTGTTCACAGGCTTGGAGTTTAAAATCAAACAAACCGAAAAGCACTACAAAACCAAACGACAGGCTTTGAAACAGCAACTTCGTAAAGATTTAAACGAATGACAACAGAAATTTATACAATAAAAGCCTTGGATAGCTATTCCTGGGATATGGAAACCTGCATGGAGTCGTTGAATTACGCTTTGGCTTATGACAAAGACAATGCAGTTGCTTTGTGCTTGATGGGAAGAGTGCAATGGGAATATTTCGCCAACGCGGAATCCGCAATTGAATACTACGAACACGCTTTAGGAGCCAACTATGCGTATGCAGAAACCTACCATCACTACATCAAATTATTGATTCACTTGAATCGTTTGGAGGTAGCAAAACGCTTGGTAAAATTTGCAGCAACAAAACATCCTTATTTAAAAGGAACTTGGCTCTATTACCGGGCTTTGATCCAAGAAGCAAAAGGTAATTGGTGCAAAAGCTTAGATTGCATCAATAAAAGTTTGAAAGCGGCACAAACAGATGCGGAAATAACCACTTTAGTAGAATTGAAAGCACGGGTGAACAAGAAGAAAACTGCTTAGAAATGTTACTGAATTTGTGGTTTTAAACGAAGTAGACAAAGGTCATCAACTTGTTCTTGGTGACCTTTATACTGTTCGAATTCGTTTAAAAACCCTTTGTTTAAAGGCAGGTGTGTGGTATTTATTAGTGCTTGGTACACCGATTTTGGTTTCCATTTCTTTTCATTCACTCCTCCAAATTGATCTTGCCAACCATCTGTAAAAAGTACGATCGTGTCATTTGCTTGAATGGTCTTGTGAAAAGTAGTAAAGGCTTGTTTTTTAATCGTGTAACCAATTGGCATGCGGTCTTTTTCCAGCACTTCGTAGTGAGAACCGTTTATTACAATCGGTGGATTATTGGCTGCAGCATAAGAAAATTCAGTGGAAGCAGGGTCGATTTTCAGTAAACAGGCATCCATCCCATCTTTTGTGTCTCCATCAAGCATGTGCATTAATTTTTCGCGCACATAATCAAAAATGGCTCCCGGCTCCGTGATGTTTCGTTCCAGTAATGCCTCATTCAAGAGAGAAGTATTTAAAGTACTCATCATCGCTCCTGGCACACCGTGTCCAGTGCTGTCGCACACTGCAATGTACCAATAGCCATTGTGGAAATGGATCCAATAAAAATCACCACTTACGATATCTTTGGGAAGAAACAAACAATCAGCATTCAAGGCCGTTGGTAATTGATTTAAATCTGAAAGTAAGGAATGTTGAATACGTTTCGCTGTTTGAATGGAATCTGTAATTTCTTGATTTTTATGTTCTAACTCTTTTTTCTGTTCAATGACTTTTAATTGTTGTTTCAAAAGAAAATTGACCGTACTAGCAATTAGTAAAACAAAACACAATAAACAGCCAAGGATAACGACTAATTCAAACCATTTTAATCCCATGTACCATTCAACGAGAATGACACCGATGAATAAATTTCCAAGTAGTGCAATTTGTTGCCAACGTTTATCAAAAAAGAAGATAACCGCAACAATATAAGTAATCGCCATTAACCATCCAGGAGAAGATGGACCGAGTAAGTATGCAAACAAAATCCCATAAAAACTGAGTGCTATCATGGACAACATATAAGGTAAACGACTATTCAAGCGTTCGGAAAGCATGATACTTCCAACTCCTAAAAGCGGAAAGATGAAATTCAAGGGAGTTGTCAACCACGGATTTTCCGAAGTTACTCCGCAAACAATGATTAGAATAAGATCAACGGCTGGTAAAACAATTGAAAGATGTTTGAATAGTTCTGATTTTAAGCCGAGTAAGTGCATGCTTGTCTTTTGCGTAAAATTAAAAAATGTTGGAAGATTAATGCAGATGGTCGTTCATTTACTTGTTAACCAAGCGTTAAACTTCTACCATTATTGATTTCAAATCCTACTTTCGGGCAAAGATATTTTATGAGAACAGGGAGCTTTTTAGTGTTTATTATGCTGTGTTTTTTGGGTTTTTCGCAAGCGAAATTGCAAGTTGATTTTGAAAAACACGATTTTGGACAACTCATCCAAGGCACACCTTTGCGTTATGAGTTTTATGTGACCAATACTGGGAACGAACCCTTGATCATCCATCGAGTTAGTACAGGAGATGGTGGTTCCATGGCGGAATTTACTAGAGAACCTATTTTGCCTGGTGAAAAAGGATGGATTCGTTTCATTTATGATACCAAACGCATTGGGACTTTCAGCAGAACTGTTTACATACAAGCGAACAGTGTCAATACAAAAACGGTGAATTTAAAAGGGGAAGTGATTTTTAGACCCATGGAAATTAGTGTTTCTAAAACAAGTATCGATGTGGGAACCATTTGGTACGATTCATTGGCAGATTTTTCGTTCGAGGTGAGCAGTAAAGGTCCGGATCCCATTCAATTTACAGCCAATAGATACACCTACAGCGAAGGCGATTTGTACAGTTTGGAAGTCACTTTTTTGGATTCCGTCAAGCAAGATTATGGTAGGGGATACCATTACCGCGTTTCGGGAAAGTTGATCAATGTCTATGGAAATGCGGGGAATTTCGATCACCGACTGTTGTTCAATTACAATTCACACGATAGTTTAATCATTCATCTGAAAGGCGCATTCCGAAGTAAAGTTCCTGTAACTACCCATCGTGATTTCTTTTTCAAAACGGGAAGCACCCTATACACTTACGAAAAAGATTGTTTGAAAAGCATCCAGTATTTCACCAACAATCAACTCAGCGAATCTTACTTTTTTGAAGGAACCAGTTGTTTAAAAGCCTTTCGCAAAGATTACTCTGACCCGACTAAAATGGTGGAGGTGAAGTTGGTGAGGTGAGGTTTAGAATCAGAAATAAAGCTTAAAGTGATTAGTATTGTTGGCTGAACTGAGAAATTTCAGATTCTTTTGTTCATTTTTTCAGGAAACATTTCAGAAGGAAAAAAATCAGTTATGTAAACAGTTTTTGTTTGTTCATCCACATAGTAGATTATTTTAACAGTTATATTTTTGGTTCTCTGATAGACTAAAAAACGATAGATTTCCTTTCGGGCAAATAATTTTTCAATTGTTCCAATGTTGGGTTGAACACTTAATATATTAGGATAATCCAAAAGTTCTAATGCAATTGCGTTTGATCGTTCTGGTGAATGATGTTCAAAAACATAGTTCAAAACCTCGAAATAGGCTCTTTCTGCTGTTGCAGTAATGATTATTTGGAAGTTTTGTTTTGTATCCATTGTTTAACCTCATTACTAAAATCAGCATACAATCGAGTGTTTCCTTGCTCGATGTCATTTTCTGAATTTTCTGCACGAGCATTGATTTCTATTGCGGTTATCGCTTCTTCTAACTGTAAAATGGTACGTTCCTGATTAAATTTCATAAAACGTTCAATTAAATTCAGCTTTTTTGCGTCTATGTTCATGATTAAAAAACATTATTTAATACACTTTTCTAAAAGTACGATTTTGGAATTAAAACATCACATTATCTCTTAATATATTTATAAAGTTTGTTTAGTTAAAGTGACATTTTTAAAAAATCAATCACCACTAAAAAGATTATATGGTAAATTTACTTTCAAACAAACCAAGAATTCAACATGTGGCTTCTTTCAGCAAAATCAACTTTTTCATTTGAATTGAATCAAAGTGAGGATGAGCTTAGGTCTTTGATTGAACAACAACTTATTGGAAAACGAAAATTTGAAATAGAAACCTTATTTGGCAAAAATGAGGCAACCTATGAAGGTACAATCGATTCTAAGATTTACTCTTTTGAACGCTTGAATGAATCGATTAAAATGACGATTGCTCCTAAGTGTAAAATAGCACTTCGATCATTCAATGAAAATCAAACTTTGGTGCAAGTGACGTGTAAATTATCCATGTATTGGGTCGTTTTTTTATACTTTATCTACTGTATGCTATTTCTTGGTGTCACCCTAAAATCAATCTATACGAATGACTTTTTCACCATTTATACTGTTCTGAAATTAGTTGGAGGATTGATCCTATTCAATGCAATTATCTTCGGAACGCATTACAATGAATTGGGGCATTATAAGAGTATTCTGAGTAGGATTTGTGGTGCAAATGCGAAGTGAAATTGAATTTACTGATTACATTTATTATTCATGAAAAAGATTTATTTGAAATTGTTTGCTCATATCATTTTGATTACAAAAAATGATTCTCAAATGCCCATGCATTATCAAATTATTCCAATAATCATTCTTAGTTTTCATAATTTATTAAATCTATTAACCGTATCAAGAATAATTGTTTTGAATAGCAATTTCTTTGAAAATTCGTTACCTAAATTGATTTACGATTTTTTTGATACGTATAAATATTGGATGGTATTGGTAATATCGATTTGTTTAATTTTAAATAATGTCTTTTTATACAAAAAAGCAAAAGAGACTCCTGTTATCTATGAACCTTATAAAACTGGAATTTATACATTTTCATATATGGCCGTATCATGGGCTTTGTTTTTTGTCACTATGGCTGATATGTAAAAATTCTCTATTCTCAACCATCCCGCGATCCCATCGCGTGTTAGCTGAATCAGACATTATCACTATCTTTGCGCTTCATGAATTTCCTGAAACAAAATATGATCAAGTACAAAACTGCGGAAGAAATTGAAATCATGCGCCAAGCGGCACTGGTTGTGAGTAGAACTTTAGGTAAAGTAGCAGAGGTGATCCGACCTGGAATTACGCCGAAAGAATTGGATACCATGGCGGAAGCTTACATTCGTTCGCAAGATGCTATTCCTGGTTTTCTTGGTTTGTACGGTTGCCCAAGTACTTTGTTGATTTCTGTCAACGAACAAGTGGTACACGGTCTTCCAACTGATCGCCCGTTAGAAGAAGGTGATATCGTTTCGGTAGATTGTGGTGCGGTTTACAAAGGTTACTACGGAGATCATGCCTACACGTTTGCAATCGGGAAAATTTCACCTGAAAAAGAACAATTGTTGCGCGTTACTGAAGAATGCTTGTACCTTGGAATCGAACAAGCTGTTGCAGGAAATCGCATGGAAGATATTGGTTGGGCCATTCAAACACACGCAGAGAAGCACGGTTACGGAGTGGTGCGCGAATTGGTTGGACACGGTTTAGGAAAAACCTTACACGAAGATCCACAAGTTCCCAACTACGGAAAACGTGGTCGTGGAAAGAAAATCATGAACGGTTTGACCATTGCTATCGAACCAATGATCAATATGGGAACGGAAAAAGTAGAACAATTGGATGATAATTGGACCATTGTTACAGCTGACGGGAAACCAAGTGCGCATTTTGAACACGATATCGCAGTTGTAGATGGAAAACCTGTCATCCTTTCTACCTTCGATTACATTCATGAAGCTTTAGCAAAACGAAATGACTAGTGAGCGCATTGCGTTACTAAGTGCCCTAACGGCTTGCATGTTTGCCTTCTCGATTTACATGCAAAACAATTTGTTTTTATTGCCCTTTGGCTTGTTCAAAATCGGCTTATTTGTAGCCTTTGTATTGATGTTGATCAACGAGCGCAAACGTCCTGTGGTTGGTGATTGGTTGGTGCTCATCTGGACTTTACTTTTCTCCGGAACTTCGAAGTTCATGCTGCAATTTTTCTTCAACGAACAAGCGTTTGAGCAAGGTTATGACACCATTGAGTTTGGAACGAGTTTACTGTTGATTGCGGGCTCCATCGTCTTTTTTGCATGGTCAATTTGGATGGTTTATCCTTTGAAAAACGCCATTCAAGGTTTGCTTTTGGTAGCAGGATTGGGCGCATTGATCTGTTTCTTATCAAACGCTTATGCTTTCCTGATTTTACCGGTTATTCTAGGAATTGTAGGCGTGAGTTTGCACAAAGAATTACCCAATCATCACCGTTCTTTTTATTATTTGTTTGGTTTTGTGGTGGTAAGCACATGGATTTCAGCTTATTTCTTAGGAACGGATCAAGTGCTGGGAAATTTGTAACTTTTCACCAAGATTGAATTTATGCTTGTAGTTTGATTCCATTATGCAACAACTGATACGCCGCTTTCTATTTGTCTTTTTGGTATTCAATGCCCCCTTTGTTTTTGCTCAAACCGAAGCGGAAGAAATCGAGCGTATCGTAAAAATCAAACCAAGAGAAATTGAAAAATATGTCGTCAACGCCAAACGCGTGAACACTTTGTATTTGGAAACGGCCTTCAACAATGCGGTTTACAAGGATGCAAAATCACTGTCCACTTTAAAAGACAAAGCCATCATCAAGGTAGAATTGGTTTACACGACTTACCGAAAATCAGAAACATTTGACCAACACGGACTCAACAGAAAACGCTTGAAAGCCTTGTTTTTGGCTGCGCCAAATTGCATGAAACAGCCCGGTATTGAATGGATTTTGATGGCGCAAACTGGATGTAAAAGTGCTGAAGAAGGACCCAGCTATTTCCATGGAGTAGTGGTAACTTATCGCGACAATCCAAGTCCTGTGTTGAGTGAAATTGAACAAAAATTCTTACGTAAAGTTGTGGAAGGAGAAGTTCCAGCTCATGCTTACGACGCTTTTGTGAAAAACGAATTTAAAAGTGCGGTAGTGGATTCTGCAGGGAATTTAACCTTGGATAAGGAATACAAATTAGTAGAACCCAAATTCCCAGGTACAGAACGCGATCGCATCGATTATTTCACTCGCAACCTAAAATTCCCAGCGAATGCCAAGAAAATGGATCAACGTGTTTCGGTGCAATTCAATGTGGACAAGACAGGAAAAATCAAGAACATCGATTTTACTGATCAGTTGGGTTCAGATATTTACTTGAAGGAAGTAAAAGAATTTGTGGAGAACATGCCCAAATGGTCGCCTGGTAGTGTGGATGGAAAACCTTCTGAGTTTTTGGTGTATTTCACCATCGAATTCAACAGCAGAGGGAGTATTCTTCCTTCCCCGATTAAATCCAGTTCAACAGAAATTCCTCCGAAAAGAGAAGAAAAACGACCGCCAGATTATTCGAATATTCCACAAAATCTTCAATCCAAAGTCGTCACGGATGTATTGAATCGATCTAAATGGTCCAACGCTTCTTTGGTCTGTGATGTGACGGCAAGTATGGCTCCCTACACCGCACAATTGATGGAGTATTTGAAGTTGCAATTCAAAGCAAAAGATACTGCTGTAAGACAGATTGTGTTCTTCAATGACGGAGATAATCGTTCCGATCGTTCGAAAAAAGTAGGACAAGTGGGAGGTGTGTATCTCTTTCATCCAAAAACAATTGATGAAGCCTTGGAGAATTTAATGCAAGTAATGATTGCTGGTTCTGGAGGTGATTTGGAAGAAAACAACATTGAAGCATTATTGAAAGCTGAAGCGGCTTGTCCGAGTTGTTCCCACACGATCTTGATTGCTGATAATGTGGCAACACCGAGGGATTTGAGTTTGGTTTCCAAACTGACAAAACCAGTACATGTGGTTGCCTGTGGTTCAAGTGCCGTTTTGAATGAAAATTACCTCACCTTGGCCTACCTGACCAAAGGATCTTTGCATTTCATGAACAAGGATTACGTTGATTTGCATTTGTTTTCTGAAGGAGCAACCGTTCAAGTAGGTAAAGAAACCTATGTCTTGAAAGGAACGAAGTTTGTTCGTCGTAGAATTAGCTGATTTATTTTATCTTCGTTAAAATCCTACGCTATGGAATCAGATAAAGAGCGCATTGAACGACTCGAGGCTGCTTACCGCAAATTGTGGTCAGAACATGAAGATTTAAAAAATCGAATCAAAGAAAATTACGCTGAATTCAAGCAACTCAGAGAAGCTTTTGATGTTCCAGAATTCAAAGTGGAACAAAAAGAATCTGTTACACCTGTAACTCCTGTAACTCCTGTTGCAGCCCAAAAAACAATAGAAAAGGAAATTCCACAAGCCACAATTCCTGTTCAGAATACGCCAGTAACTCCAAAAGCAAAATCTTCTTGGGAAGAGTTTATTGGCGAGCAGTTGTTGAGTAAAATTGGTATTGCTATTGTCATCATCGGTGTAGGAATCGGTGCCAAATATGCAATCGATCATGATTTAGTAGGTGTTGGAATGCGCGTCATGGGAGGTTATTTCATTTCGTTGATCCTTGGATTCTTCGCTTTCAGATTGAAGAAAAAATACCATTCGTTCAGTGCCGTTTTGGCAAGTGGAGCTTTGGCCATTGCTTACTTCATGACCTATGCCAGTTACGCATTTTACGGAATCATACCAGTTGGAGTAGCGTTTGCTGGATTGTTATTGGTAGTGGCTGCAACCGTTTTTGTAGCTATGATTT
The DNA here is from genome assembly GCA_020849495.1 of Fluviicola sp. Classification (GTDB taxonomy): domain Bacteria; phylum Bacteroidota; class Bacteroidia; order Flavobacteriales_D; family Crocinitomicaceae; genus Fluviicola. The sequence continues at coordinate 15,565 of JADLGD010000125.1, read as the reverse complement.
ACGATTTGGTGATCATTGCGCACATTGCTTTAATCGGTGCCTATGTAATTCCGCCTTTGGTGAGTACGGGAGGAAAACACATGATGTATTACCTTTCGTATATGTTGGTCATCAATTTAGGAATGATCACCATTTCTTTCTTGAAATCTTGGAAAACGATCCATTATCCAATCATCGCTTGGACAGCTTTGATATTCCTGATTTGGTTCAATGATGATTATGTGATGGCCAACGACGCTGGGATTGCTATACTTTTCAATGGTTTATTCTACCTGGTTTTCACCTTCGCTTTATTGGGACGAAGTTTGGTCAAAAAAGAACCCTTGTTGCCGTTTCAGCAATTTGAAATGCTACTTGTTTCAGGAATGTTTTTCATCATTTTGAATTATTGTGCCATAAATATTTCACTTCCAGCAACGTTTGCTATTGGCTTTTTAACCGTTGGCGTCAATGCTTTGGTCTTTGTTTTTGCAAAAAGTAAAGGTTTGAATGATGTGATGACTGCAACGAAATTGTTGTTGGTTTTCAATGTGATGATGGCCTTGGGTTTATTCATCGGAGACATCTATTTCTCAGGTATTTGTTATCTAATTGGAATTGGAGCACTTTGGATTGGAAGTGGAACCAATCGAAATTGGTTGGTTGTTTTGGGAATCATTGTTTCATCCATTTTTGCATTTTTGTTGTTATCCATCAACACATCTTTGTTGTGGGGAGAAACGACAGAAACACCATTCAATAATGACTATTTTAACATTGCGGTCTTCATTTCTCTTGCGCATCTTAGCTTGTTGTTGGTGAGTAAACGCTTCCAATTGTTTGCGGTCAATGCGGTCACATTTGATTTAAGTGCGATTTTGTTGACGGTGATGATTTCATTAATTGGCGTGATTCAATTGATTTACCAAGTGGATTATGAGTTGCATTTAGAATACCTGAGTAAGCATGAATTCACCAATTGGTGGGAAGAAACATTCACCTTTGATTTACGTGAGGTAGTAGCAAAAAACAAAGCTTTTGCATGGATAGGAATTGTTGCATTATCGGTAGCCGTTTTCAGAAGATTTGTGTTTCAATTGACAACCAACATGCAAGTTATTTGGAAAGTGTTGTTGATGAGCATGCTTGGACTTGCTTTTCTAGGCTTGAGTTACACGACATCTTTTGTGGATGACTTCAAAACGGGAGATAGCAATTTCTCTGTATTTGAATTATCGCGCTATTTGGTGTTTGCTGCTTTTGCTTTCTTTGGTTTGAGTTCGCTTCGTTCTAAAGAGAGTGCCAATTGGGAATTGGCAATTTGGAGTATCGGCTTGTTGTGGGTATTGTCCTTGGAATTGGTTCACTGGTCCGTTTGGTTTGGATTTGGAACAGGTTACAAAATCATGTTGTCGCTCTTATGGGGAGTTTATGCGATTTTGATGATCATTTCTGGCTTGAAACGAAAAGTACCTGTATTGAGAATTACGGCAATGGTCATCTTAGGAGTAATGGTGGTGAAATTGTTTACATACGATTTGAATAGTTTAAGTACCATCATCAAAACCATCGTTTTTGTACTAATTGGAGGATTGTTATTGGTTGGAGCCTATTTTTATCAGCAAATGGCGAAAGCAGAAAAGTCGAAAGTGGAAGACGAGTAGAAGTTTGATTAGCAACTCGGTTTCTGTATCTTTGCACCATGGTTAAAATTCGCGATATAGAATTGGGAGAATTCCCTTTGTTATTGGCTCCAATGGAAGATGTAAGTGATCCACCATTTCGTGCTTTGTGTAAGAAACACGGAGCGGATTTGATGTACACGGAGTTCATTTCTTCTGAAGGACTGATTCGCGATGCCATTAAAAGCCGACAAAAGCTGGATATTTTCGATTACGAAAAACCGATAGGTATTCAGATTTTTGGTGGTGACGAAGAAGCAATGGCCATGTCAGCACGAATTGTAGATGCAACTCAACCCGATTTATTGGACATCAACTTCGGTTGTCCTGTGAAAAAAGTCGTTTGCAAAGGCGCTGGAGCTGGTGTCTTAAAAGATGTGGATTTAATGGTGCGCTTGACCAAAGCTTGTATAGATTCTACTTCCTTGCCAGTAACTGTTAAAACGCGCTTGGGTTGGGATGATTCAATGATCAATATCATGGAAGTAGCCGAACGTTTGCAAGATATTGGTGTAGCTGCTTTAACCATTCATGGAAGAACCAGAGCTCAGATGTACAAAGGGGAAGCCGATTGGAGTTACATTGCTGAAGTGAAAAACAATCCGCGAATTCACATTCCAATTTTTGGAAATGGGGATATCGATTCACCTGAAAAAGCACTGGAATATCGCAATCGCTATGGAGTGGATGGCATCATGATTGGTCGCGCTGCAATTGGTTATCCATGGATTTTTAGAGAAGTGAAACATTTCTTTGAAACGGGAGAACATTTAGCGGCACCATCTATTCAAGAACGTGTTCAAGCTGCAAGAGATCATTTGGAAATGAGTATCAAATGGAAAGGCGAGCGCTTAGGAATTAATGAGATGAAACGCCACTATACCAACTATTTTAAAGGAATAGCCCATTTCAAAGATTACAGAACCAAATTAGTCACTGCTTTTGACTTGAACGAGGTGATGGATATTTTGAATTATGTGGAAGCGAATGAAGGGGAGTTTTTCTTCGCCTGAGCTCGATACACTCCGCTTTGCTTCGTTACTCGCTCAGACGAGAAAAACTCTTTTGTTTAAATAAATTGAAGGTTACATTCCGCTCCGCTCCATTACTCGCTCAGACGAGAAAAACGGTTAAATTTTCAATAACATACTATAATTCAATCTTTGATATTTGATTGAAGTGCTATTTTTCATTAAATTAATGTAAATGAAAACCTATTTTATTTACATATTGAAGTGTGCAGATGATGCATATTATGTCGGTTTCACAAATAATGTTGGCCGTCGATTCATTGAACACATGACAGGATACAATCCTAATAGTTATACAAGCAGAAGATTACCTGTAGTTCTAGTTTATGCTGAGAAATTCCATTCTCCTTGGGTAGGAATAATGCGTGAAAAGCAACTCAAAAGATGGTCTAGAAAAAAGAAAGAAGCATTAATTCGTGGTGATATACATGAATTAAAAGCAGCTGCTAAAAAAGTGTTTCCTAAGAAAGTTAGTAAGTCTGACCTCGGTACGATTTGATGAAATCAAATCACTCGTTCAGACTCACGTTTTTCTAAATTGAAGAAATCAAAACACTCGTTCAAATTTTTGTTTGGTTAATAGATGAAAACAAAGTGTGGCCTGTCTGAGTGATTCAATGAGTTATTTTGAGAGGAATAGTCTGTCTGAGTGATTCGATGAATTGTTTTGGAAGGAATAGTCTGTCTGGGTGATTCGATGAATTGTTTTGGAAGGAATAGTCTGTCTGGGTGATTCGATGAATTGTTTTGGAAGGAATAGTCTGTCTGAGTGATTCGATGCAATCGAATCGTACCGAAGACAGATTATTCCTTGATTTTATAAACAAACTTCACCCTAGCATGCTCAAACTTTGCAAAGTAGGTGCCTGCAGTGAATTCTAATTTTTTCGCAGCATTTTGTGCCAACATTAAACTCGGTGTTGATTTGATCAACTCTGCATCTACTACTTTTGCTGCAGTTACTTTCCCTTCTCTATTAATCGCTACTTCTACGGTTACAGAACCTTCTTTTTTATCGTAAATCACAAACTCTGTTGTATTGGTTATTACTCTGCCAGATTCGACAGCAGTTCCGCTTAATAACTGACTGAATGCAGATTTTCCAACTAGAATAAAAAGGATAAAAAGGAGATTTTTCATAGGGATCATTTATTTAGCAATCGTTTACGCAAGCGAACACCTTTTGTTTCCACAAGATGATATAAAATGCTTGAACTACAAAATACAACAATCAAATAGATCAAGATAAGAGTAATCGTTGATGTGTTGGGTATAAGGTATTTGAAAATGACAGGTAAAAGAATGACTTGAGCAATGCTTAGATTCACTAAGTAAATGCTATATGATCGATGCGCAATGTAGGTCACAACTCGCTGAAAAAATCCCTTTTGGTTTGTTTGAATAAGACATAAATAGGGCAAAGCACAAGCAATGATCACTATTTCTGCTATAAATTGCGTCCAGTAATCTGTTGGTTTAAAGAATTCAAAAAGGAACAAGGAAATAATGGATACTAGCAATGCTGGAAGTTTTAGTTGTCTCCAAAAGGACTGTAAGCGTTCACTTAAAAAACCGAAGACCAATCCTACGAATAAATAGTCAATTTGAAAGATTACCGATTTTTCTGGTGCCAAATGATCAAACTGTGAAAGCAATAAAACGGAACACCCAATTTTCAAAACTGCAATGATTCCAGTCAGTGCTAGAAATAAATGCGATTTCAAGTGTATCACTTTTACATACAGAACAAGTAACAAAAAGAAGGTGAAATAAAACCATTCTTCTACTGCTAAACTCCACGATTCTGGGAAAAACACCAATTCATTCCCTACTAAATTCTGAGTAAAGAAGAAGAAATTCAATCCGAAATCATGCAGGTTTTGATTGGTAAACAAGAAATAAAAGTAGATAAAGAACAAGACCGCAAAATAGGAGGGGAAGGTTTTTGTGATGCGATGAACAAGAAATTGTTTGAATGAAAAACTTCCTGCTGTTATTGATTTAAATGCTCTTGTGCCAATCAAAAATCCGCTTAAAACAAAGAAGACACTCACTCCATTCAAATGCAAATCGATTGTTTTTAAATCATGAACCAAGAAAACGCAATGCTCAATTAAGACCAACAAAATAGCCAATGCCCTGAGTACATTCAATCCGAAAAGCTCTTCTTTTGTTGTTTGTTGAATCATTTGCCTCTTGGCTGTAGATGAAAGCACAAGTTAGGAAATTTCTGCCCAATTGGGTTTGTCTTTCAATCGCTTCACGGCTTCCATGCGTAAATAAAGGTGATCTGGTAATTCCAAGCGTGGATCTTTTGCCAAAAGTTCTCTTGCTTTGTCTCTTGCAAGAGCTACCAATGGACCATCTTTTACCAAATCAGCAATTTTTAAGTCCAATTCGCCACTTTGTTGAGTTCCCATGATATCACCTGGACCACGTAATTCCAAATCCACTTCCGAAATTTCAAAACCATCATTGGTGCGCACCATCGTTGAAAGGCGTTTTTTTGTGTCTTTGGATAATTTGTCACCCGACATTAAAATACAGTACGATTGTTCCGCTCCTCTACCAACACGACCGCGTAATTGATGCAATTGAGATAAGCCAAAACGTTCTGCGCTTTCAATGATCATGATGGAAGCGTTTGGAACATTTACACCCACTTCAATAACTGTCGTTGCCACCATGATTTGTGTTTTGCCCTCCACAAACAATTGCATTTCGTAATCTTTTGCTTCCGGTTTCATTTTCCCATGAACAATACTCACCCGATAATCGGGAAGTGGAAACACACGAGTAATTGATTCGTAACCATCCATTAAATTGGCGTAATCCATGCTTTCTGATTCCTGAATCAATGGATACACGATGTAAACTTGTCGACCTAATTCTATTTCTCGTTTGATGAAACCAAAAACAACCAAGCGGTCTTTTTCAAAACGATGTTGAGTAGTGATTGGTTTTCTTCCTGGCGGTAATTCATCAATTACAGAAACATCTAAATCGCCGTAAAAAGTCATCGCAAGTGTTCGAGGAATAGGAGTAGCGGTCATTACCAACACATGCGGTGGAGTGGTGTTTTTCTTCCACAAGCGTGCACGTTGAGCCACACCAAAACGGTGTTGTTCGTCAATGACAACAATACCTAAGTTTTTGAATTGAACGATATCTTCTAATAAAGCGTGAGTTCCAATTAATAGGTGTAATTCGCCATTTAGCAAAGCTTCATGAATCACTTTTCGGGCTGCTTTTTTAGTGGATCCCGTCAACAAAGCAATACGAATGTCGGTGTCTTTGAGCAATTCTTGTAAACCAATGTAATGTTGATTGGCTAAAATTTCTGTTGGAGCCATTAATGCTCCTTGCAATCCACTTCCAATTCCCATCAACATGGTAAGGAGGGCAACAACGGTTTTTCCACTTCCTACATCTCCTTGCAACAAACGGTTCATTTGCATGCCGCTTCCAATGTCTTTTCGGATCTCTTTCAATACTTTTTTCTGAGCATTGGTCAATGGAAAAGGCAAATGGTTTTCATAAAAATGATGGAAAGCATCTCCAACTTCCGACACGACATGTCCTGCTGTGCGTTGCATCGAAATTTGTTTTCGAAGCAATAATTCCAACTGCAGATGAAGCAATTCTTCCAGTTTAAAACGAGCACGCGCTTTTTGAGCCAACTGAACATTGCTGGGATTGTGTATTGCTGAAATCGCCGTACGATTGTTCAATAATTGTAGTTCGTTCAACAAACTGGCAGGAAGTGTTTCTGGTAATTGTTGTACTTGAAGCTGCTGCAAAAGGGTAATGATTAGCTTTTGAATCCCTCTTGAATGCAAGCCAGCAGCAGTTAATTTTTCAGTGGATGAATAAACGGGTTGCCAGCCTAAATTGGGATCAACTTGTGCCATTGGAATGATCTCCGGATGAGGTATGTTCCAAGAAGAACTGTATTGCTTGGGTTTTCCAAAGACTTGTATTGGGACATTCGGTTTTAAATTGGGTAAAATGTATTTGTAACCTTGGAACCAAACCAAATCGATGACACCCGTTTCATCTTGAAATTTTACAGTCAGCCGTTTTGCTCTTCCATTTCCAGATTCATTCATTCCAATGATAACACCTTTCAATTGCACAAAACCATCTACCATTGGTAGGTCACGAATGCTGTGGTATTTTGATCGGTCGATGTAACGAAAAGGGTAGTGGGAAAGTAAATCGTGAAACGTAAGAATACCCAATTCTTCGCGCAATAATTTTGCACGTTGCGGTCCTACACCTTTTAAAAATTCAATAGAAGTTTGCAACCAATCGTTCACTGAACAAAAATAACGAAGATTTACTCAGAAAGAAGGTTAAATTGAAATAGCTTTTCAGCTTGGATTGTGAACAAAAATTGACAATGCTTGTTTAGAGAAGAGACACATTGGAAACACACTTTTTTTCAAAATCCCCTGATTGGTTGGGGTTCTCCATTTGAAGCCCGTGTTTCTTCTGAGTTACAAGTAATAGTAGTGTTAGTGAAAGGGAGAGAACGAGCTCCCTTTCGCGTTTTTAGAAAGTTACGAAAGCGGTTAAAGAAAAAGCCCTGTCACTTTAAAGGGACAGAGCTTTCGTTTATTTTTTGAATTCTTTGAGACCTTTTTCGAGCCATTTTTTGAAAACTTCCGTACTCGAATGATTTTGATAATCAGCAGATCCTACAGGAACATCTTTACCATCTGGCGTTTGAATCACATAATAAGGTTGTGAAGACGTTTTGTATTCATCCATTTGTTTAGCGGTCCATTTGTTACCAATGGTTTTAATTGTAAAATCGCGACCGTTTACTTTGATGGTTTTTTGTTCGTTTTTAGGTAACTCTGTTCGTTCGTCTACATACAAAGAGACAATTACAAAGTCCTCTCTCAAATGTTCGATTACACCAGGTTCTCCCCAAACAGATTGTTCCATTTTACGACAGTTAACACATCCCCAACCAGTGAAGTCAACGAAAAGCGGTTTGTTAACTTCTTTTGCATACGCTAGTGCTTTGTCATAATCGTTGAATGCCATTAATCCTTGTGGACCTTCGTGCATACCATCTACCGTATGTGTTGAAGATTGCACACTTGTGTTTCCACCTCCACCAAATCCTTTTGGAGATTCAGCATAAAAATCAGGAGGAAGGAAAGCGTTTACCAATTTCAATGGAGCTCCCCAAAGTCCTGGAACGAGATACAATGTAAATGCTAAAGTAAAGGTTGCAATCATTGTTCTTCCCACAGAAAGTTTACTCACAGGACTATCATGTGGTAGTTGAATTTTCCCAAATAAATAGAGGGCTAGTGTTCCAAAGACAGCAATCCATATGGAAATGAAGATTTCACGTTCCAAGATGTGCCATTGCATGGTTGTATCAGCAGTTGATAAAAATTTGAAAGCAAATGCTATTTCCAAGAAACCTAAAAATACTTTTACCACATTCAACCAACCACCAGAGCTCGGCATTGAATTTAACCAAGATGGGAACAACGCGAAAAACATGAAAGGCAATGCCAATGCTAAACCAAAGGCAAACATTCCCACCATTAACGGAGCATCACCACCATTACTTGAAACGGAAACTAACAAAGTTCCTAAAATTGGTCCTGTACAAGAGAAAGATGCCAATGATAAAACCAATGCCATGAAGAAAATTCCTACAACACCACCTTTGTCTGCTTTTTCGTCTGCTTTATTGGTCCATTTAGCCGGTAATTGAATTTCAAAAGCTCCCAAAAATGAAAGTCCGAAAATGAATAACATTAAAAAGAAGAAGACATTGAAATAGACGTTTGTCGACATTTCGTTTAACAAACTGGATGCTTTTGTGATCACAACAATTCCACCTAGTAAAACGTGGATAGCAATAATCGAAAGTCCATAAATCATGGCATTTCTAATTCCTAAAGCACGCGTTTTAGATCGTTTTGTAAAGAAACTAACTGTCATCGGAATCATAGGGAATACACAAGGCATAATGATTGCCGTAAATCCAGCAGCAAAAGCAACGAAGAAAATAAACCAAAGCGATTTTTTACTTAAATCATTTGGGTCTTCAACTATTGTATCTGTACTTTCAACTGTTGTTGTATCTTGATTGTTATTCTCAACTGTAGTTGCAGCTGTTGTAACAGTGTCTTCATTTGTTTCATCAATCACTTCAAGACTTGCTCCTTCAGCACCTTCACAACCTTTCGATTTTACGGTAAAAGTGCCTTCATAAGGAACCAAACAATGATCCGCATCACAAGGTTGGAACATGAACGTTCCTTTGATTTCGAAATCTTTAGTAGATAAAATTTTGATTTTTTGTTTCAAACGAATTTTACCTTCATGGTAAGCAAGGTCTTCATCTGCTACATCATCGTGTTTCTTAATTGGTTTTGGTTCTATTACACCTCCAACCAACTGATAATCTTTCGACTTGTTGACTTTAAATTGAGTTGCAATTCCAAAAGTTCCTTGTGGTAAAACCAATGCATTGATGTGCCAATGATTTGCTATTGATACTTCAGCGATAATTGTTGCTTCACAATCTTTTCCTTGCTCAATAGAGAATTTCCATTTTGCTTTATCCTCTGGATACTCTATTTGTCCGAATACCCAATTGGAAACAGTAATTGTAATAAGGGATACAAGTAATAAAAAAGCGCTTTTCATTTGTCTTTGAATAATTATGGAATTGTAATAGAGAATTCTTTGTCAACTGGCGGTAAACACATCACGTCGTTACACACCATAAAAGTGATGTAACCTTTGATGGTTCCTTTACTGTTGGCTTTAATACGTTGTTTGAAAACGACTTTATCTTTAAAAAAGTCGAGTGTTGCTTCGAAATTCTCATCGTATTCTTGAATCGGTTTCGGTTCGAAAACCGGACCTACTAATTCAATTCCGTTGTGTTCTGAAAAAACAAATGCAGTTGGAACTGGTCCAATGTCGTTCTTGATGTGCTGGCTATACAAATGCCAACCTCCTGCAATGGCAGCAGTAAATTCAATTTCGTTGTTCTCTGGAACGTAATTGACAGTCCATGTTACCTTTTCTTGACCAAAAGCAAATTGGCAAGCAAAGAACAATAGACCTACAAACAACCAATGTTTCATAATTTGGATTTTTAGTGCAATCAAAACTACAAAACGATTTGTCCGTTACAACCGAACTTTCAATTTAATTCTTGAAAAGCTAAAATTTTAATTCTATGATGTGATCGATTGGAATCCACATGCCACCCTTCAGACAGATGAATTTTTGACCGGTAGCCCAAATTGTCGTGTTGACTCTTTTTAATCCTTCATCGTCGTGAAAAATAATTCCCACTTTCGTGTGGTAACCATTTCCCAATCGTGTGGCTTCCTCTAATTTTTTTAAGATATCTGGCTCCTGTTTAACAGTAACAGGCTCTTTGAAAGTCAATTCTTTGACTAATTCTTTTTCAATTAATACGGGTTCCATGGGGCTCTAGTTTGAAGTTCAGTCTTGAATTTATTAAAATTTTCGATTCGTTCAATGATTTTTTTACATTTTTTTATCGATTCCTTCAAATTTCATTCAAACTGACCTGTACAATGGAGGTGCAGCTATCTGTTGCTATTGCTTTTCTTGAGATTTTATACCCTGGAATCCAAAGTACTTGTTGATCATCACACAGTACTTGCTGGAAACCACGTTCTTGGTTGGGGATACCAGATTCTTTTAAAATTTTGAAGACGTTTTGCTTTCCATTCATTCCAATTGGATGTATCACATCGTCCGCTGTTGCAAAACGCATCCTTAATGAACCGACAAATTTACTTGAATCTAAGTAAATCACATTTTTGGAAAACGATTTAGGTAAGATTTCAATTCCTTCAATCTTGAATTCCCAGAGCTTTTTTTCTGACTCCTTATTTACTTGTTTTAACGCATTTTTAACTTTCACAAGGCTTGTAAACCCAAGATCTATTGTGGCACTTAATTGAAGCGATTCACTTGTATCCAATCGCTCAATCAACCAATGTTCTAATCCAAGAGCTTTGGTAAAGGCCATTTTTTGTTCAACGGACAATTTATCCCACTTAGAAAGATGAATGATTTGGTCCTTTTCCCAATCATGTACAAGTTCTTGAACAGACAAAAGAAGTGTTTCTTGGTCCTTGCGAAATGCTTCTTGCAAAATCAAGATACTTTTCCTCAATTCAGGGGCTTCTTTTTCCATTTCTGGTAAAAACACATTTCTGAAACGATTTCTCAGGTAATCATTTTCTTTATTGGAACGGTCTTCTCGCCAGGTGATTTTATGATCAAGGGCATATCGCTCTAAATCTGATTTTGTCAATCCTAAAAAGGGACGAATCATTTGAGCTTGTTCAGGATGCATTCCGCCAAGTCCAAAGATTCCAGCACCTCTTGCTAGTTGCAAGAAAAATGTTTCAACTTGATCGTCAGCATGATGGGCAACTAAAACAACATGTTGTTCACTTTTTGCTGTCCATTCTTCAAAAAACGATCTTCTAAATGTTCTCGCAGCTTGTTGCAAATTGATTCCATCACCATAGAGGATGTTTTTCGGACAATGCTCAATTTGAACTGGTGTTTTAAACGATTTACCAAGTGACTCCACCAATAATTGGTCTGCATCGCTTTCTTCTCCACGTAAATGATAATTCACATGAAACAAAGTTATGGGAATGTTTAAACTGGCTAAAGCATGAACCAAAACGGTTGAGTCGAGTCCACCACTACAAGCAACGAGTACTTTTTTTGTTTCAAGTTGCAACGATTCCAGCGCTTTTACCACTGACATGGACCAAGAATTGAGAGGATTTTCCCTACTTTAATGCGACATTCTTCGTATTCGTTTTCAGGAAGAGCAGGTTGGGTAATAGCTCCGCCAACAGCACAGGATAAGTAGTTTGTTGCTTTGTTATAAATAAATGAACGAATCATCACATTCAAATCGATATCTCCATTAGGTGAAATGTAGCCAACAGAACCAGAATATAAGCCACGAGAAAACGATTCTACATCTTCCGCTAATTGAACAGCTGCTTTTTTTGGAGCTCCAGTCATGCTTCCCATAGGGAAAAGAGCTTTGATCAAGTCGGAAAATGGAACGCTGGGTTGTACTTCACACGAAACCGTAGAAATCATTTGATGCACCGTGGGGAAGGTGTAAATTTCACACAATTCATCTACTGAAACACTGTTTTTCGTAGCAATTTTCGAACAATCATTGCGCACCAAATCTACAATCATGATGTTTTCGGACCGTTCTTTTGAACTTGTTTGTAGTTGATGCTTGATGGCTTCGTCTTCTTCAATAGTACTTCCTCTTTTTGCTGTTCCTTTGATGGGTTGCGATAACAAATGCGTACCTTTTAATTGAAAAAAACGCTCTGGACTAGCTGAAACTACTTTCCATTGATCATTTTCCCAGAAAAAAGAAAAGGGTGGTGCAGCAAGTGCATTCAAGGCCTGATAGATTGCTTTTGTAGGGAAATCAATGACGTTTTCTGCGTAAAATTCTTGACAGTAATTGATTTCGTAAATGTTTCCTTGTTGAATATGATCTTGTAAGAAGCTCACATGTTTCAAATACGTTTCTTTGGATTCTCGCGCTTTCCAGTTGACTTTTGGAAGGTCTTCATTTGAAGGGGTAAAACATGCTTCTGCTAAATCCCTTGCATCTGTTGTGTCTTCTCCTTCAAGTAGCTGTAATTGATCGTTTTGTTGTTCATAGACCTGTTCTGCTCGCCAAATCCGAAGCAATGGAAATGAATTGTTTGCTTTTTTTGTTTGTGTGTTTAAAAGCGATTTGCCTAGGTCATAACTGATGGCAACAAAAAGAGTAGCTCCACGATTTGCTACAATAAAAGCATTAGCCGTTTCAAGTTGGGAAGCATCCTGCAATTCAAAAACAGCTGCTTCACCAATTCCGATAAGCCATTTCCCTTTATTGTTGTTGAATGCAATTCGCGACATGAAAACAAAAATACGTCTTTCAAGAGAAAGCAATCATTCTCCGACTAAAAAAGAATTAATCCTTAATTTCGTAGAAAGTTGAAAAGATGTTGTATCGTTTTATCAAAGTAATCATTGGATTAGCAATTCGCTTCTACTACAAGGAAATCCGAGTTGTAGATGCACATTACTTGGATGAAGAAGGACCAATTATCATCATTGCCAATCACCCAAACACCTTGATGGATGCCTGGATCATGGGACATGTCAACAAGCGAAGGGTGAATTTCATGGCCAAAGCAACTTTTTTTTCATCTCCATTGAAGCGTAAATTATTAGGAGCTTTGGGAATTATCCCAATCAACCGAAAAGCAGATGGAGCAACAGAAGGAGTGAGCAATGCCGCTTCATTTGATGCATGTTATCAGTTGTTAGAGAATGGTGGTGTTCTTGTTGTTTTTCCAGAAGGAACAAGTTATTTAGAGCGAAAATTAAGAGAACTTAAAACAGGTACAGCTCGAATAGCTTTGGAAGTTGAAAAACGAAATGCGGGTAAATTGAATGTAAAAATCATTCCAATTGGATTGAATTACATTGACGCCGATAGTTTTAGAGGAAAAGTAATGGTGCATGTTGGGAAGCCCATTGATATAGATCCGAGTTTGTTAGCCGAATATACTGTCAGTCAAGGTAAAGCTGCCAAACAATTAACAGAGCGTTTTCGGATTGAGTTATCCCGTGTATTTGTCACCATGGACGACCAATTGAAGGAAGAAGTAGGGAATGACTTACGAGCATTGTTTGACACAAAGTATGCACCGGAGAAAGATGGGGTAAATTCAACGATTCAACTATTACGTGATATGAAAGCGCGCATGGATGAATACAGTGTTGTAGCTCCATGGAAAGTGCAAGAGATTCATTTGAAATCACGCGCATTGAATGTTCGGTTGGCCAGTGCAGGAATCCGTTCTGATTTCTTAGATCGATCGTTTCGTAAAACCTTGTACACCAGGCAATACATACAAACGGTACTGTTTTTAATAGCTGCATTTCCGATATTTTTATTTGGCTTGATTCACAATGGGATTCAATATTTTTTAATTGGCAAATTGGTTCCTAAGTTGACAAATGAAGTGGAATATCACGCTCCATTAGTCGTTTTATTGGGCTTGGTTTTGTATCCTGCTTTTTATGTGTTAATAGCTTGGGGTGTGAATGTTTGTTTGGAACTCACTTGGATACAGTACTTCATTTATTTGGGCGTACTTCCATTTAGTGGATTATTTGCTCATTATTATTTGAAAACCTATCATCACATGCGTTCAAAACGAAAATTCAGCAGGTTTGTGACCAAAAGGAAAGCTGTTTTTGAGGAATTAAAAAACGAACGTGAAGCCCTAAAATCATTGATTTTTAACGATTAAACAAAGGAGCGCTTTTACTTACTTGAAAAAAAAACGTTTTTTTTCAACAAAAAGCTTTGCAAGAACGCTTGATTTGTTATTTTTGCGCCCTAGTTCTTTGAACCCTGGAGGGATGGGTGAGTGGCTGAAACCACCAGTTTGCTAAACTGACGTACGGGTAACTGTACCGCGGGTTCGAATCCCGCTCTCTCCGCAAATGTAATTGAAGGAAGAAGGGATGAGAAACCGGATCGGGTTCGTGCCGTAGCGCAGCGAAGACCACCGAAGGTAATCCCGCTCTCTCCGCAAATGTAACGTTAGCAGTTAGTTAGAAAAATGTTAGCGAAATGTTTCAGCTAAATTTGTGATAAGTCTTGGAAAAGTGAAAAAAGTCACTATCTTTGCACCCGCAAATAAGCAGAAACTAATTCTCAAAACGATGAGAATTTAATACATAAAAAGCCTAGTTCGGGGCGTAGCGTAGTCCGGTCATCGCGCCTGGTTTGGGACCAGGAGGTCGCAGGTTCGAATCCTGCCGCCCCGACTTAATAAAAAGGGGATGAGCAATCATCCCCTTTTTTGTTTTAAAAAATAACAGGCCCGTAGCTCAGTCCGCCGCGGCGGAAGCAACTAAAAAGTTCTTCCAACGTAAGGATTAAGTTTAGGGTTAATAATAAGAATAACAGGCCCCGTAGCTCAGCTGGATAGAGCAACGCCCTTCTAAGGCGAAGGTCAAAGGTTCGAATCCTTTCGGGGTCACAAAAATAGAAGCCAAACTGTTGATTTTAAGCAGTTTGGCTTTTTTGATTCCCCGCATTATCCCCGTTTTTGTATAGAAGTATGAATTCTAGCAAGTGAATTATTTTTATAGTTTTGTTTATAATCTGAAAATATGAAAATTCTTTCTTTAAGTATTTGTTTTGTTTTATTGTTCATAACGAGTTGTGGGGATAAATGCGATGTTAATTTTAATTCATTTGTAAGAATCAAGATAGGTATGACATCTAATCAAGTTTTTGAAATATTGAAAGTTTCACCTTCAAAAGTTAGAAATCAAAAAGTGTATTTACCTGTTGAACAACAATACAGTGATGTGAGTGTATCTACATACAGTTGTGATGGTAAATACATTGAAATTGCTTATGATAGAGGTAAAGTGGGGATAAAGTCATTTAATACAATTATAAAAGCTGAATAAGAATTTTTCGATTTAAAGTCAATTGATTTGAATTAAAAATTAACTTTATAGGAACAACTAAATTCAAAACAATATGAAAACAATTTATTATCTAATCATTCCATCAGTAGTTTTATTTTCTTGCGGTCAATCCGATGATTCAAAACCAACGGCAAAGGAAATGTCTATTATTTTAGAAAAACATGAAGCTGAACAACGTGGATTTGAAAGAATTTTCAAAGAGCATAATGAGTATGCAAGAAGATACTATGAAGTAGGGGACATTGAATCGGGGGATCTTGAAATGGAAAAAGCTCAACAAGC
>JADLGD010000124.1 GCA_020849495.1 Fluviicola sp. | reverse complement strand
TTCATTTTTTAAATATTTTTTGCCTACTCTAAATCGGTTTTCGGCTTTCCCCGTTTTCTGCATATTTCGTTTGTCCGTCCGTTAAACTATTTAATTGGTAACGGTCGTCTTAACATAGCAGGTAACTTATTTATACGCTTACCTTTTCATACAAAAAAGTATACAAAAACAACAAATAGATGTATGAATTGTGCACCTTTTGGTTAGCTAGTTAAGCGTTTACTATTCGTAAAAATAGAACTTTTTATAAACTATCAAATGGACTTTTTATCAATTGTAAGCTTTTTCTACTAACATGCGTGTATATTTCTGTCGTGCGTGAACTTGAATGACCTAATAACTCTTGGATGTAGCGTAAATCTGTTCCCGATTCCAATAAGTGGGTGGCATAACTGTGTCGCAACCAATGCAAAGTGACTGGCTTGTTGATTTTTGCCCGTAATAGTGCATTCTTTAAAACCTTCTGCAAACTAGCTTCACTGTATTGACTACCTGCTTCTTGTCCTTCAAATAAATAAGTCTTCGGTTTATACAATCGATAATAAGCACGCAAATCTTCCAGCAATTTTTGACTCAAAGGAACCACCCGATCCTTCTTCCCTTTCGCTTGCTTGATATGAATCAATAGTCGATCCGATAAAATATCTTTGAATTGCAAATTCAACAACTCACTTCGCCGCAACCCACATGCATAAATCAAACTCAACAGCATCCGATGCTTCAGATTCCGTGGAGCCTCCAAAATAGCTTTCACCTCTTCCTTGCTCAAAACATTCGGCAATGGCTTCGAACTTCTTGGCCTTTTTTCCAATTCCGGATCCATTCGCGTTCCCAACTGCACCTTACAAAACAATTTCACTGCATTCAACACCTGATTCTGATAAGAAGCTGATAACCGCTTGGCCAAAACATACCGATTATTAAACGCCGCTAAATCCGTATTCGAAATGAATTCAAGCGGTTTATCCCAACAAAAACGCAAAAACACAGCAATGCATTCTCTGTACGTTTTAATCGTGTTTTCACTATAACGTGTGCGTTGCAAATAGTCAACAAACGAATTGATTGCTGCTACATGCCCCGTTGACAATTCTCCCAATTGCTGATCAATCTTTAAAATTCGAAGCTGCTCCCTCACCTGCTCCACTCCTGCTGCTTTCGGAAAAAGCGCCAACGCTCTATCCAGATGTTGTTCCGTCAGTGAAACTATCCAACACCGATGCGTCCGTGTCCAAACTGCTGTCGGAAAATGCTGTTTAATCAACGAAAGAAGTGCTTGGTTCCACCCAAAATGAAACCCCAATTGCAAGTGTTGCTTGTGGCTAAAAGAAGTAAGTCGGATTGCGTGTTCGGTCATTTTTTAACGTTCTTCCTATTGAATTTAAGAAAAAAGTTCACTTCCTACAAGCGCAAAAAAGGTGATTTTGGTGTTTTTTTGGCGCCCTTTCCGGCTATCCGTTGTAGTGTCGCCTTATCAGTCGCCAGCTGCCACTGCTATCCGGGGTCGGTTTAGGCAATTGTGATTCTCGTTAAAATGGATAAGAAATGATAAATGATCAATTCGAAAATTATCAAGCTGAAACACTATCTCTTCTTGATAATTCAACAATTCATAATTGATAATTGAAAAAGTACAATGGATAAGAAATGATGAATGATCAATTCGAAAATTATCAAGCTGAAAAACTATCTTTTCTTGATAATTCAACCATTCATAATTGATAATTGATCAGTAATTCCCTACTTCTCAATTTTTAATTTTCAATTCTCAATTCTACATTCTTTCTAGCTTCCACTCCTCCAAATCCTCCTCCGGATACTCCCCTTCTTGGTTCCAAATCTCAACGCGATCAATCAACCCATTCGTGAAATGAACCGTTGTTTCCGCTCGGATTCCTAATGCTTCGTTGATCAAAATCACTGAAGACAATTCCGTTGGTCCCTCGCCAAACAAATCCTGCAATTGCTCATCGGTCAACCAAAAGCCTTTTGCTGCTTTACGGTATTCAATGAAAATCAACAGTCCAGAACCAGTATGCTCGTATTCTACTTCTTCCAAATGCTCCATCTGTTGAAGTAGTTGTGCCTGGTGTTTTACACCTTCCAAGTTCGCGTGGATAATGTCTAAAGTGAGTTTGGATTCAATCATGTTTTTGTGCTTATTGAATGGATTTACGCGCCAATAATTTCGGCGAAACTTTCATTCTTGCTGAATAAGTCATCCCTGCTTGGCGCGACTCAAACGTTTGAAACGCCTTCGTGTACCAACGAGCATCTGTTGCTTTCTTTTTCAAATTCTCATGCGTCATCACATCGTAAATCGCTCCCTCAAACCAAGGTTCGATGCTGTAAATGCTGATTCCAAAATATTCAGCGCGCTCCAATAAAATGGCAAAATCAGATGCTGAGAAAAAAGGAACCTCCTCTTCCTTAAAACCATCTTTCAATTTCTTCAACCCTTTGAATACGTGTTGATCTAAAAATGCTTGTTCTTCCATGTACTTGTGTTTTCTTGTAAAAAAAGCGATTCATCGAACCGACAAACCGCTTTTATTTTTTATAATTAAAATGGAAAATTTAAAGTTGAAAAGATTGTTATAGCTTCTCAATTCAATTCTCCATTTTCAATTTTCAATTGTAAATTATTTTCCTGAGCGCTTACGATCAGACTCTTTCAACAAGATTTTACGGATACGCAAGTTTTCTGGTGTTACTTCTACGTACTCATCTCCTTGAATGTACTCTAAACATTCCTCCAAAGAGAAAATTTTCGCTGGTGCCAAACGTACTTTTTCGTCAGCTCCTGATGAACGCATGTTCGACATTTTCTTTGTCTTAGTAACATTCACACACAAGTCACCTGCACGAGAGTTTTCACCAATTACTTGTCCTTCGTAGATGTTTTCATTCGGGTTAACGAAGAATTTACCACGATCTTGTAAGTTATTCAACGAGAACGGAATTGAAGTTCCTTGTTCCAATGAAATCATCGAACCATTTTGACGTCCTGGAATGTCACCTTTGTATGGTTGGTACTCCAAGAAACGGTGCGTCATGATTGCTTCACCAGCAGTTTGCGTCAACAAGTAGTTACGTAAACCAATGATTCCACGAGAAGGAATTTGGAACTGGATAATCATACGACCACCTTTTGGCTCCATGTTCGTCATTTCACCTTTGCGTTTTGTTACCGCTTCTACAGCTGTACCTGAAAACTCTTCTGGTAAATCGATTGTCAATTCCTCAACTGGTTCGCATTTTACGCCGTTGATTTCTTTGATGATTACTTGTGGCTGACCCACTTGCAATTCGTATCCTTCACGACGCATAGTTTCAATCAATACCGATAAGTGCAATACACCACGACCGAAAACGATCCATTTGTCTGCTTTATCTGTATCAGCAACACGCATTGCCAAGTTTTTTTCTAATTCTTTTTGTAAACGCTCTTGGATGTGACGAGAAGTAACAAACTTTCCTTCTTTACCAAAGAATGGCGAATCGTTGATCGAAAACAACATCGACATCGTTGGTTCATCCAATTCAATCGTAGCCAATGGCTCTGGAT
>JADLGD010000123.1 GCA_020849495.1 Fluviicola sp. | reverse complement strand
TCCGGAGGGGTGGAATTTAGAAACACTAGATTCTGTAGTTAATGTTTTGAATGGGTATTCTTATAAGGGATCTGAACTACAAGAGTCAGAAGTGGCTATGGTTACTTTAAAGAACTTTAATCGAAATGGAGGTTTTAGATTTGACGGATTTAAAGAGATCATTAGCGAAAATTACAAGGACAAACATGTTGTTAAAGTTGGAGATTTAATCGTTGCACATACTGACTTAACACAAGATGCAGAAGTTCTGGGTAATCCGGCGATTATCATGAAAAACGATAAATACAGGGAATTAATTATTTCAATGGATTTGGTTAAAGTAGAATCTAAAAATGAACAGGTTTCAACAGAGTTTTTATATTTCTTAATGACTGACAAGCGTTTCAAAAGTCACTGTAAAGGTTATTCAAATGGAACAACGGTTCTACATCTTTCAAAAAATGCAATCCCGGAATATCAATTTCCATGGCCTAACAATATGTCAATTGTTAGTGAATTTGGACTACATGCAAAAAAGACATATTCAAAAATTCAAAACAATATAAGTGAAATTCAAAATCTCACTGAATTACGCGATACTTTATTACCAAAATTGATGAGTGGGGAGTTAACCATAAATGAATTATAGCGAACTTTGTTAAAATGAAATACCAATGGAAGGGATTAAAGATACATCAACACTCACATTTCGGAAAATATTAGGGAATGGTTTAACTTATGTAATTCCTAAGTTTCAGCGTGATTATTCTTGGGAATCAGAACATTGGGATGATTTGTGGCAAGATTTAGAAGATTTATATACTGATCGTGAAAACGCCCATTACATGGGGTATCTTGTACTCCAAACAACTGATCAAAAAGAGCATAAAATCATTGATGGTCAACAACGCATAACTACCATGTCATTGTTAATCATTGCTATTCTTAAGCATTTAAAAGCTTTAGAAGAGAACAGTATTGATTCTGATAAAAACAAAATAAGAAGAGAACAACTACAAAACAGCTATATAGGTTATTTAGATCCTGTAACTCTTGTTCCAAAAAACAAGCTCAAATTAAATAGAAACAATGATAATTTCTACAGAGCTTATATCGTACCAATGGGACATATACCGCAACGTAATACGAATGCCTCAGAAAAATTAATGCGCGCTTGTTTTGAATGGTATTACGAAAAAGTTGCAACAAAATACAAAACGGGTGAAGAATTGGTATCTTTCATTGATAAGGTAGTTGACAAATTGTTTTTTACAGTAATTACTGTAGGAGATGAATTGAATGCGTACAAAGTTTTTGAAACTTTAAATGCTCGTGGCGTGCAATTATCTTCATCCGATTTATTAAAAAATTATTTGTTTTCCTCTGTGGATTCTGATCCAAATGGTGCACATATTGAAGAATTCAATCAATTAGAGTTGTATTGGGATCAAATAATAGGAAAGTTAGGTAGTGAAAAACTACCTGAATTTTTGAGATACTATTGGAATAGTTCAAATAAAACAGTTAGGAAAAATGATCTATTCAAAACGATTAAAAAGAGTATCAATAGTAAAGAACAAGTTTTCCAGTTACTTAGAGATTTAGTTCAAAAAGCAGACATTTATAAAGCTTTACTTAATCCAAATGATGAACTATGGGGTGGTAATAACGAAATCATTAATTCATTAGAAGAATTGAGAATTTTTGGGGCAAAACAACCTGTTTCATTACTAATTGCTGCTTATTCGAATTTACCACAAGAACAATTTATTAAGATTCTAAAGATTTGTTCGATTATTTATATGCGATACAATGTGATTGGTGGTTTAAATCCAAATGATCAAGAAAATGTATTTAACCGTATATCAAATATTATCTCCACCGAAAAAACATTTAATAAATCAGATTTCTCCGAAATTTATCCTTCGGACGAGGAGTTTGAAGCAAGTTTTTTAAATAAAGAATTAGGGAATAATTCCAGAAATCGAAAGGTTATTAAATACATTCTCACT
The DNA here is from genome assembly GCA_020849495.1 of Fluviicola sp. Classification (GTDB taxonomy): domain Bacteria; phylum Bacteroidota; class Bacteroidia; order Flavobacteriales_D; family Crocinitomicaceae; genus Fluviicola. The sequence continues at coordinate 5,458 of JADLGD010000123.1, read as the reverse complement.
AAAATTGAAAATCATATTTCAGGTCTCGATTATGATGTAACAAGCGAGAAAAACTCTATTGAACACATCCTTCCTGAAAATCCAACAGTTGAATGGGATGTTGACGATGAAGTAGTTGAAAGATGCAGGTATCGTTTAGGAAATCTTACATTATTAGAGAAAGTAAAGAATAATAACTTGCAAAATGCAGTTTATCAGGTGAAAAAAGATGTTTTTTTGACAAGTGGGTTCGAAAGCACAAAAAAAATTGCAGAAGAATACGAAAAATGGTCAGAAGATGAGGTTGTTAAACGTCAAAAATCGATGGCCAAATTAGCAAAATCTATTTGGAGAATAAACCTTCAATAATTTTATTCAACCATGACCAAACTCTCTGAAAACGACATCGAAATCTGGGCAATCGAAGAATTAGAAGCTATCGGTTGGTCTTACCGCAATGGTACTGATTTGGCGCCAGATGGACCGAATCCAGAACGCGCTTCCTTTGCTACCATTGTTTTGGAAGAACGTTTGAAACAAGCTATTCAGTTGAACAATCCTGAAATACCTCATGATGCACAATTGGAAGCATTGAAAATCATCTTGCGTTTGGCTTCTCCAGAAATCATGGTGAACAACCAAACCTTCCATCAGTATTTAGCAGAAGGTGTTCCTGTTGAGTACCGCAAAGACGGTGTCATGCGCGGTGATCGGGTGCAATTGATCAATTTCAACCAGCCGGAACAAAATGATTTCTTGGTGGTCAATCAATTTACCATCATCGAAAACAACCAAAACAAACGCCCCGATTTATTGCTTTTTGTCAATGGTTTGCCATTGGTGATCATCGAATTGAAAAACGCTGCAGATGAAAATGCAACCATTGAATCGGCTTACAAACAAATTCAAACCTATAAATCAAGTATTCCAAGCCTCTTTACCTTCAACGAGATTTGTATTATTTCAGACGGTGTAGATGCAAAAGCAGGTTCTTTATCTGCTGGTCTTTCCCGCTACTTAACTTGGAAAGTGAAAGATGATCAAGGCAGCCGACCCTTATTGACGAATCAGTTAGAGATCATGCTGCAAGAGATGTTGAAACCAACTGTTTTGTTGGATTTCATTCGTCATTTCATCGTGTATGAGCAAAGCAAACAAACGGATAAAAACGGTGTTGCTCAAATTACAACCGTTAAGAAAATTGCAGCCTACCATCAATATTACGCGGTCAATAAAGCCATCGAATCGGTAAAAGAAGCAGCTGGAATCAATGGTGATCGAAAAGGAGGTGTGGTTTGGCATACACAAGGCAGTGGAAAATCTTTGTCCATGGTTTTCTTTACAGGGAAATTGGTTCTAGCATTAAACAATCCTACCATTCTTATCATCACCGATCGCAATGACTTGGATGATCAGTTGTTCGATACATTCGCAGCATCCAAAGATTTATTGCGTCAAGTTCCAGTGCAGGCATCTGATCGCGAAAACTTGAAAGACTTATTGAAAGTAGCAAGTGGAGGAATTGTCTTTACGACCATTCAGAAATTCCAACCGGAAGAAGGAAATGTCTATGAAACACTTTCAGAACGCACCAACATTGTTGTGATTGCCGATGAAGCACACAGAACCCAATATGGTTTTAAACCAAAATCAATCGATGTCAAAGACGAACATGGCAATGTTGTTGGTCAAAAATTAGTCTACGGTTTCGCAAAATACATGCGCGATGCGCTTCCAAATGCTACTTACCTTGGTTTTACAGGAACCCCAGTAGAGAAAACAGATGCAAATACGCCTGCTGTTTTCGGAAATTACGTGGATATCTATGATATTGGCCAAGCAGTAACAGATGGAGCAACAGTTCCCATTTACTACGAAAGCCGTTTGGCTAAAATCAACTTGTCGGATGAAGGAAAGGAACTCATTCGAGATCTGGATGAAGAACTGGAAAACGAGGAATTAACGGATACCCAACGAGCGAAAGCAAAATGGGCAAAAGTGGAAGCTATTATTGGTTCAGAACAACGAATCAAAACCATTGCTGCAGATATTGTTCAACACTTCGAAGCTAGAAACGGGGAAGGTGGTGTAAATGGAAAGGGAATGATCGTTACCATGAGTCGCCGCATTGCCGCTGAACTTTATAATGAAATCATAAAAATCCGTCCGCATTGGCACAATGAGGATCTGACCAAAGGAGCCATAAAAGTGGTCATGACTGCATCTTCATCTGATGGACCTGAAATGATAAAACACCATTCGTCAAAACTGCAACGTCGCGATTTAGCCGACCGCATGAAAGATGTATCAGATTCATTGCAATTAGTGATCGTTCGCGACATGTGGTTAACCGGTTTTGATGCTCCGAGCATGCACACCTTGTACATCGATAAACCAATGAAAGGTCATAATTTGATGCAAGCCATTGCCCGCGTGAATCGCGTGTACAAAGATAAGCCCGGAGGATTGGTAGTCGATTATTTCGGTATTGCCCAAGATTTGAAAAAAGCTTTGAGTTTTTATTCCGAAAGTGGTGGAAAAGGCGATCCTGCAGAAGCGCAAGAAAAAGCGGTTCAGATGATGCTCGAAAAGTTGGAAGTTGTTTCGGGAATGTTTACTGAAAAAACAAAAGTGGAAGAAGTTCAGTGGAACATTGCGGCAGAACCTCAAGCTCCTTATGGAAAATCATTTAACTATGAGCGTTATTTTTCTGCCAATACCAAAGAGAAATTAGACCTCATTTTATCTGGTGTTGAACATGTTTTGAGCATTGAAGATGGAAAAAACAGGTTTTTAAGAGAAGTAACTGCTCTTTCACAAGCCTTTGCAATAGCATTGCCACATGATCAAGCCATGGATGCACGAGATGAGATTGCCTATTTCCAAGCCATTAAAGCGCGCATTGTCAAGTTTGATTCACAAGGTGGCGGTGGTGGTCGTTCAGATGCTGAATTAGAAACAGCCATCAAGCAAGTGATCGATCAAGCATTGGTATCTGAAAAAGTAATCGATATTTTTGATGCCGCTGGGATTAAGAAACCAGAAATATCTGTTCTTGATGACAACTTCCTAGAGGAAATGAAAGGGATGAAGCACAAGAATTTGGCTTTAGAAGTGTTGAAGAAATTGTTGAATGATGAGATTAAAATCAGATCCAAACACAACATCGTTCAGAGCCGTTCCTTGATGGAGATGTTAGAAAGTTCCATCAAGCGTTATCAAAACAACCTCATCACTTCAGCTGAAATAATTCAGGAATTCATCAATCTGGCAAAAGAAATCCGTGAATCCGACAAGCGCGGAGAAAAACTGGGTATGAGTAAAGACGAGCTAGCCTTTTACGATGCAGTCGCTGCTAACGAAAGTGCAAAGCAATTATTGGGAGACGAAATCTTAATCAAACTTGCACGTGAGTTAGTAATCAAAGTCAAAGAAAACGCTACAATTGATTGGACGGTGAAAGAATCTGTAAAACAAGGCATGCGCGTTGCTGTAAAGCGACTTTTGAGAGTGTATGGTTACCCACCAGACTTACAAAAATTAGCAGCAGATACAGTTTTAAGTCAGGCAGAGAAATTAGCGGAGTTTTGGGGGTAAGGAAAGATGACAGAAAAAGAAATTCGTAAGTATTTAGATAGATTAAATATTTCAAAAGATGTTAAGACAATTTTCAAGAGAAAAATAAGTCCAAGCGTTGAAATTGCGAAGGTATGGGAAAGCGTTCCTAAATTGAATGATAAAATAGACAGTGATTACCAACCAAGTTTCTTTTTCTTTATCAAGAACGAAAATCAGGATTATGTTGGTGCCGTTTTAGATATGGGTTTCGATCTTCATTGGTATATTTTGCCCAGATTTAGAAAGAAAGGATATTTAACGAAGGCTTTAAAAGAAGCAATAATTCCTTACCTTTTTGATAACCGATGTAAATCAACTATTTCAATTAGCATCTCGGATTGTCAGCATTTTTATTTGGATTCAGTCAAAGTTGCAAAATCACTTAATTTCAAACAAGAAGATCCTAAGAGTAATAGATATGTTTTAAATGAGAACGATTTTGATTTTTCAAATTCAAAAATACTAGTTGAGAATTCCAAGATGTCTAAAGAACAAATGGAAGATTTATTGAAAAAATTTCAATTTCATTATCGCAGTTTGTTGATGATTAGCAACGAACTTGAAATGAGCTTTGATGATGACTATCTAATAGATGATTTATCAAAAATTAAATATACGCTAGGTCACATTGATGATATGTTTCACAATGACCCCCTCGCTCACTAATTTCCCGTAGTTTTATACAAACACTTCAAATCACTAGCAGATGTCTCGTTCAGTTACAGCACTTGGTCAACATACTTTACCGATTCGTGATCACAAAGCTCTTGTTGTAGTATTGTCGAAGCGCTTTGAAGCCAATGTGTATTTGGGCTTTAATGATCCGTGCAATCATGTGAAAGATAACTTAGTGAGTTTCAAATCGCGAGGTTTAACGAACCCTGAAGAAGGTAACATTCGCGGTGAATTGTATTTACTAGAAGAAGCACATTTTTCACCTGATGCCAATTCCTTTGTTTTAATCATCGAAGATTATTATTACAAATGGTTGTTTGAAACGTTTGGAGAAGCAGCTGGTAGTCAAAAAGAATTCATCGCATTTTGGGGAGTTAACATCAAGCAAAACAATGAATCGATTCAATTCTTTTTGGAGGGTTCACTTTGCATCGATTTTTACTTTTCCGGGATTGGAGGTTATTTAACGCTCGAATCAGGGGATGTTGGGTTTGATGAATACTTTTTAGATTGGTGGACTTTCTTTGGCTTACTGACTCGAACAGAACACGATTATTCCATCGAACTTTACAAGAAATTGCTTGAATACCGCAATACGAATCGCAATACCATCCTGAAATTGGGGGGCAATTGTATTTATTATCACGACGATCAAGGAAAGAATACAGGGAATGCAGTTCAAGGAAATGAATGGGATATGACTTGGGAAACCATTGAAAAGGAGTTCAATCATCCGAAAGTGAAACAATTTCAAATCAATCTTTGTGATGCTCTCACCAATCCAACGTATCTAAAACAAATCCAGGAGTTGACCAAATACTCGGATCATGAATACTCTGTTTTTTATGATGATTTTCGTGAATTAACGTGGGATGACATCATCAAACCGACAACTGCTAAAGAGGATAATTGCTGGTTTTGATTTGTTTTCAAGACCTGAGCACCAATATTGTTGAGTTGAGTTCACCCTTCCTTTTATTTTTACCATTCTTTCTTAGTATGCTTGAAGGTTAAGCAGTTTTTGAGCCAATCGTCAACCACTCAAATCCCACCATTCCCCAAATCCACCACCTCATAACCAAGAAAGCTGCGTTCACGACATTTTACAATTGAAGTGATGCTTGCTTTGCATAAGCTTGTGTAAACAAATAAACTATTCACTATGAACACACCAAGCAACACTGTC
>JADLGD010000122.1 GCA_020849495.1 Fluviicola sp. | reverse complement strand
CCATCATTTGTACTTCTCAACAGACCTAACTCACCAACACACCAACCATTCAAGCCATCTGTAAACTGAACACCGTAAGCATTTGAATTGATAGAAGCATCTTCTGTCACTTTTGTCCAAGTTACACCTCCATCTATGGTATAAGCGTTCACACCTGATGTTGTTCCAACACTACCATTCTCTTCTGAAGTGAATCCAACATTAAAGATTGGAGTTCCAGCAAAACCTAAAACAGTCCATGAAACTCCTCCATCTATTGATTTAAACAATCCTTGAGAACTTGCCAAAAAACCAACTGTTTCACTTAAAAATTGAACATCGTAAATGTATCCTGATAGCATTGTAGAAGCCCAAGTTTGACCACCATCTGTTGTAATTAAAACTTCCCCATTAAAAGTTGAAATCCAACCATAGTTTTCATCAAAAAAATCCACTTCCACTGGACTTCCATTTGTGAAAGGAACATTTACCTGTGTCCAAGAAATACCGCCATCAATGGTTTTAAATACATAAGTACTTTGAGCATTACTTCCTACTGCCCATCCAACTTTGGAACTTGCAAATTGAAGATCCGTAAAGAAAATATTGTTAAAGTTTTTTATTTCCCAAGTTATACCTCCATCAATGGTTCTTCCAATTTTACTATTGCTTGTACAAACCCAACCAACTTTATCATTGTAAAAATCGATTGCTTTCACATCAGTCAAACCAGAAGAAGGAAGATTCGCCCAGTTGACCCCAAAGTTGGTCGTTTTCATGATACCTTCACTAGTTCCAACATACCCCGTTGAATTTGAAGGAAAATCAATGGACAACACATTTGTTTTCGTTGGAATAGTTAGCGTCTCCCAACTTACTCCACCATTTGTTGTTCGAGATAAGTAACCATTTTGTCCTCCTTGAAAACCAAGTGATGAATTAACAAACTGCAGACAAAGTGAAGCAGAATTATTGGAGGTTGCAGGAATCCATTGCGCAGCAGCATTGTTACATGCTCCGAAGCCAGCGAAAAGCACAACCAAGGTATTAAAAGTAATTTTCTTCATAATACTGTTTTTTATAAATAGAAGTCGAGTTCGAAAGTAGATTGGATCTTTATACTTTTTTTAAGAGTCTTATACTCGTCAACCAAAGATGTATAAGTGTTCTAAAATTTCGGATAAGTGAATTTTAAGCAAAAAAGATCATGATTCAACAGTTATTAATTCAAATCAAACAACTATTAAACTAGAATAATTCAGAAAGTTATAGGGAATAGTTTTGTTTCAAAATAACTAATTATGAAAAATCGATTTCTTGTTTCATTGCTCTTTGTTGTAAGCACATTTCATGTGTTTGGAGCTACCATTGTTGTCACGAATACAAACGATTCAGGTGCAGGATCATTACGTCAGGCAATCGCTACTGCTGTTAATGGTGATGTCATTCGTTTTTAACCTAGTTTAATAGCCAGTGGAAGTGCAACCATTACTTTAACAAGCCAAATTGCAATGCACAAAGGAATAACAATAAAAGGATTGTATAACGCCAATGATACGTTGTATATTACAAGTGTAAATAGCAGTTTATTTGTTTCAGATTTGACCAATGCTGCCAATAAAAACATAGTCTATGATAGTGTTGTCTTTTTAAATTCCTTAAGCTCTGCAATCAAATGTTACGAGTCTAATAGTTTAACCATAATGAATAGTTCGTTTAAAAATTGTCAAAGTCCATTCGGAGGAGCTATTATACTTGGTTATCTATCTCAAACCATTAGTGCAAATTTTACGGTACACAATTCTACATTTGAAAATTGTACAGCTACCACACAACGAGGTGGAGCCATACTAATTCAATCAAAATCATCTATCAACGCAGAAATAAGTAATTCCACATTCATCGATAATCAGTCAATCATGGATGGTGGAGCTATTTGTGCAGAAAGTATTCTTAACGGAAGTCCAGTTTTTATTCAAGTTGATAATTCAACATTCTTTAGCAACCATGCAAGTAGTGGATCTGATATTTCTATTAAAAGTCAATATACAAATGGTAATTGTCAGTTAGAACTGACCAACTCAAGCTTTGTTCAAGCAACAGGAAATTCATCTTTTTATTTTGGATATGATGTAAACGCATCTACTCCATCAAGTATTACTTTTGGAAGTTCAATCCTGTCTCCAAACACTACGAATCTCATTGCATTTGGAGTGCCAAACAATCCTTTCACTAACATGAATTCGTTGGGATACAATGTTTTCAATTCAACACTGAATTTAGGTGGAACAATAGCTACAGATCAAACAGGAATCACCTCTGCACAATTAAACATTTCTGCTCCTGCAATCAATGGTGGAACAACAAAAACCTGCTATTTGAATGCTCCGAGTATCGCTATCAATGCTGGAAATCCATTAGACATGAGTGCTGCTCAAAATGGACCAGTGATGGAAGGTATTAGAGATGTTGGATCTTGTGAATCAACTCCTATAGGAGAAATGCTTTCGTTTGATGGTCAAAATGATGGCGTGTATGGAAATGCAATCAACACTGGTGGAGACTATTTCACTCTTGAAATGATGGTTAAACCTTCTACAAGTAGTGATCCGCTCGCTTATTTGATTTACAATGGAACACCTGGAGTGAACGGTTATGGATTGGTTTTAGATCCATCTACCAATGAAGTCTTACTTGAAATTGGTGGTTCACCTTTGCAAAGTACAGGTTATCTTTTAAACACTGGAACATGGACGCATCTGGCCTATACTTACAACATGGGAACAAACAAATTATATGCGAATGGAAGTTTAGAATTCAGCTTTTCCTCAAGCGCAATAGCTCCACCAACAACTCATTTCTTTTTAGGCACTGCTGAAAACAGTCAGCATTCATTTGGAGGTGAAATGGATGAAGTCCGAGTTTGGAACCGTGAATTGTGTTTATCTGAAATCATTCATCACCAATCTTGTGAAATCCACGAAATAATGATCAGTTTGATGGCAAATTATCATTTCAACCAAGGCTTAGATGCAATGAATAATTTTACATACTCAACTTTGAATGACTCAAGTGGGTACAGTAATTACCTAACTTTAGACAATTTCGCATTAAATGGAACAACATCTAATTGGTTAAAAGGAAGTAGTATTCCTTCTTTCATTAGCTGTTCTGATTTTCAAGAAGTTGTAAATTACTCTACCATCAATAATGTAGCTTGCGCTGGAGACAATGATGGATTTATTTACCTTAATACAATTGGTGGTCAGGGTCCGTATACGTATGATTGGAATCCTGGAAACACTTCTACAGATACTTTAACAGATTTAACAGCAGGCACTTATGAAGTTGTGACATCGGATGTAAATGGCTGTAAAACGAATGACACATTCATCATTGAAGAACTTTCTAACTTATCCAGTTCAACTTATTACGATTCGATTCCTTGTTTTGGATCCACAACTACCATGTACATTGCAATAAGTGGCGGATTAGCTCCTTATTATTACAATTGGAACACTAACCAAACCACATTTAATGTACCGAACGTTACAGCTGGAAATTATACTTGTGAAGTTACAGATTCAAGAGGGT
>JADLGD010000121.1 GCA_020849495.1 Fluviicola sp. | reverse complement strand
TTTAGCACCTTACGTTCATCCAAACACTTTTAAATTAGTGCCATTTTTCGGTTTGACTTATCCAGTCATCCTTATTTGTGTAATAATCGCCCTGATTTATTGGGCATTCATGAAATCAAGGTGGTTTTTTGTTGTTTTGTTGTTTTTGCTAATAGGTGGAAATCTTCATTTTAGAACTTTAGCGATTACCTTTTCACCTGAAGAAGCTCCAAAAGACGCACCTCTTTGGCGTATCATGAGTTATAACGTTCGTTTATTTGACGTTTACAATGAATCTTTTGAAGGAAAAATTCAAACACGAAATGCGATAATCGACTACATTCATTCGGAGAATCCGGACGTGATTTGTTTTCAAGAATTCTTTCATCAAGACCCACCTACTGAATTCTCAACAAGAGATACTTTGTTGAGTGTATTAGACATGAAGCATTATCATGAGCGCTATTCGCATAAAATTCGCAACCGTCAGAATTTTGGTATTTGTATGATGTCAAAATATCCGATTATTGCGAAGGGCGATGTCATGTTTGAGAATTTTGCAAGTACTGATAACTATTGCATTTTTGCTGATATTGTTAAAGGGAAAGACACTTTAAGAATTTACAACATTCATTTACAATCCATCAAATTGCAACAGCAAGATTATGAATTGTTTGGTGAAGAAAATGCACAGGCTGGCTCTAAAAAATCGACATTCAGCTTGTTGTTTGAGAAACTGACGATAGCTTATCCAGCAAGAGCGGAACAAGCATTGAGAGTCGTTGAGCACATGGAATCTTCTCCTTATCCAGTTGTTGTTTGTGGCGATTTCAACGACACTCCGATGTCCTATGTTTACAATCAGTTCAATAAAACAATGATTGATTCGTATCGGGAAACATCCAACGGTATTGGTAGAACTTATGTTGGTAAAGTGCCTGCAGGAAGAATTGATTACATTTTCCATACACCTAATTTAAAAGCACAGCACTTTAAAATCCAAGGAAAAGCCCAATCGGATCATTTAGCTGTTTCTTGTGAAATTTGGAAGAATAACTAAGGAATCAGTATTTTTCTTTTGAAATAATGATTATTTTACATGAAATTACTTTTTCATTTCGTGAATCCTACTATATTTAGAACATGAAAACACGATTCATCTACGCTCTATTATTAAGTTCACTAGGAATGTATGCATGTTCTAGTACCCCTTCTGCTGAAAAAGAGGAGACTGCACCTATTGTAGGTCGTTGGAAATTAACAAGTGAAGAAAAAGCACCTTCCAATAAAAGTGCAATCTATTCATCGAAAGAACACTCAATGGTTGTTTTGCAGTTGCAAAAAAACGGTTATTTCATGGAATATGACACGATTCTTGATCCTGAGTGGAAGAAAAAAGGATTGCATCAAATTGAACGCCGTTCAAAAGGTCAGTATACCTATGAAGGAAATACCTTGACGTTGAATCATTCTTCAAATGACACTGCATTTACAGAAGTAATGACAGTGAACAAGCTGACTGAAACTGAAATGACTGTTGTTTTCAAGAGTAAAAACGCGACTGTTACAAAAACATACAAGAAGTAAAAGAACCCATGCAGCTACCGCCGAAGCGGATAGTTCTGAAAGTCTCAGAAAATACGATTTGGTTTGCTGTATTTCTTTGTAATCTGCTGTTTGAACGAATCAAAATCATTTGCATGATTGCAGCCCGCCATTGAAATAACAAGACTCCCCGTTCGCGGAAAAATGTTAGACTTCATACAAATCACTGCATGGGCTGTTTACACAAAGTAAACATTCGTTTACACTCCTCTAATAGGACGAACGAAATACAAAGATAATAAGTAAAGAATAGATTCTGCTTTTTTTACCACAAAGAAAGGAAGAGCACTGAGAGGTGTTTTTGACTTTCAATGTATCTGATTATGATCACAACTTTAATTTAACCGCAAAGAAAAGAAGAACTCAGAGGATGATTACTTTGCTTAAATTGATAACCAAGTTTTAACCTATAACCCATAAATGTTTTTTGCAATAGTTTTGTTTTTCGGGATCAAATCAATGTGATTCTGAATGTTCAAATTAGTTGAATTTGATAAATGCTTTTTCAAAGTATTATAACCTTTTTCATCGTTTAAAAACAAATAAGCAGACGCTGCCGTTTCTATAAATGGATAAGCAACTTCATCACAAACATGTAAAGATGAATCGACAAAGATTTGCTGATAAAATGTAATTTCTTTTTGGTAGTAAATTGTTGCTTTGTCTTTTTGATTGAGTTGTTCCAAAAACAATCCTATCATTAAATTAGAATGAGGATAAGGGGTTTGTGAATGTGGTAATAATTGACTAACCCACTTTTTATACCCTTCATTCGTTTTTTCTTTAGACCAAGATACTTGTACAAAAACAGCGTTTATTTCAGTTTTCGCTTTATTTGTTTCGTTATTGAGTAAGCAATTCACATCATTTTTTGAAACTTCACCTTGTTTTTTAGATTGAGCTATTGGCAAAGTTGAATCATTACACGCAATAAATAGTATAGCTAAGAGTAAACAAAAAACTAATTGGTGAATTATTTTAAAAAATTGGTTCATTCAAAACGAATTGATATCCGTAAATTTGCACAAAAATTCAACAAAATGGAAAAGATTGGGATCATTGGATGCGGAAATTTAGGTTTATCATTGTTAAAAGGATTGCGCAAACAATACCCCTCTACTCCCTTGTTTGGTTCAAGAAGAAATACGGAACATTTAATGAAATTGGCTGATGAATTCACCCATTTCACGTCAGATAATGCTTTGTTATTAAACGAATGTTCGATTATAATCATTGCTTTGAAACCCTACATGATATTGGAGTTTCTTGAAATGAACAAAGCACTTTTTGACTCTAAACGACACACCATTATCAGTGTTGCAACTGGGATTACCTTGGAAGAATTAGCAAATTCATTGGGCAGTAAAGACTTCTCTTTGTATCGTGGAATGCCCAATACGGCTGCTGATGTACAAGAAAGTATGACCGCAATTAGTGGAACAACTGACCCTTTGAACCGAAAAGAAAAAGTCACCGAAGTATTTGAAGCAATTGGTGAAACGGTTTGGATCGATGAACAATTGATGGAATCAGCTACAATCCTTGGTGCGTGTGGAATTGCGTATGTTTTGCGTTTTATTCGTGCAATGATTCAAGGCGGAATTGAAGTAGGTTTTGATGCAAAAACAGCCAATAAAATTGTTAGTCAAACTGTGAAAGGTGCTGCACAATTACTGATTCAAAACGGTTTACATCCGGAAGAAGAGATCGATAAAGTAACCACACCAAAAGGCTGCACCATTGTAGGCTTGAATGAAATGGAACACAGTGGTTTTAGCTCCGCTTTGATCAAAGGAATTGTCACGTCATACCAGAAAATCGAAAGGTAGTCGGAAGCTTCATCCGTTTCAGTCAAAGGCTTTTGTTACCTTTGCAACATGACAAAATTTCCCGAACTAGCATCCGTATTGGAGAAAATTCAAATTGAGGCGTTAAATCCAATGCAAGAAGCATGTATTGAATCGTTCCAAACAAACAACGATTTGATCCTCATTTCTCCAACTGGTTCAGGGAAAACCTTGGCTTTCTTGTTGAGTTTATTAGGTAAACTTACTCCAAATGAAACAAAAACACAGGCATTGATCATTACTCCTACGAGAGAATTGGCCTTGCAAATTGAAACGGTATTTCGTTCATTGGGGACCAATTTCAAAGTCAATGCAACTTACGGTGGACATTCCATTCGTATTGAGAAAAACAACTTCACTGTTCCGCCTGCGGTACTAATTGGTACACCTGGACGATTATTGGATCATATTACTCGGGAAAACATTGACCTTTCTGCAGTTCATACATTGATTTTGGATGAATTTGACAAATCGCTCGAAATGGGTTTTGAAGAAGACATGTCTAAAATCATTGGTTCTTTACACAGTTTGAATCACCGTTTATTGGTTTCAGCTACTGAAGGTGTGAAAATCCCTGACTTTACTGGTTTACAAAGTGCCAATCGTTTGGCTTTTCAAAAAGTAACGGAAGAAATCAATATGAAATTCTTTCAAGTTCGCTGCCAAAACGAGGAAAAAGTAGAGTGCTTGTTCGAATTATTATGCAATCTACCTCCAGGAAAAACGATCATTTTCTGTAATCATCGTGAAGCTGTTGTTCGCGTTCATGACTTTTTAACAGAAGGACAAATCCCAGCTTTGTATTACCATGGTGGCATGGAACAAGAAGAACGTGAACGTGCTTTGATTAAATTCAGAAATGGAAGCGCTTATTTTTTGGTTTCTACCGATTTAGCTGCTAGAGGATTAGATATTTCTGAAGTGCAACACGTTATTCATTACCAGTTACCTCAAGACGAAGCCGTATTTACGCATCGATGTGGTAGAACGGCCAGACAAGATGCTGATGGTGTTGTTTTTGTGTTTTTAACTGAAAAAGAACACCTTCCGCCGTATATGCCACAAATGGAAACGTATGAAGTGGTAGCGAATGAGCCTTTACCAGATGCTCCTGAATGGAAAACCATTTACATTGGTGGTGGTAAAAAAGACAAAATCAATAAAGTAGATGTTGTTGGGTTTTTACACCAAGTTGGAGGATTAAGCAAAGAAGATATTGGACTGATTACTGTAATGGATCACAGTGTTTTGGTAGCAATACATCAACACGAAGTAGAGGCTTGTGTGAAGCAAATCCGAGATGAGAAAATCAAAGGAAAACGCTTTAAAATAGGTTTTGCAAGATAAAAAAAAGTGGCGAATGATTCATCCGCCACATCTTATTCTAAGTTCGTTACTTCTTTTTACAAGTGCTGATTCCAAATGGTGCGTAAAGTGGACAAAAACTGATCAAGCTTGTCAACACAAAGACACCTGCTAACGCAACAGCAACATAACCTAATGTTCCTGGAATTTTACCCATGAAGAATAATGTTGCAATAACCGCTGCAATGATAATTCTATTAACTCTGTCGATTGTTCCCATGTTTGCTTTCATGACTCTGATTTTGAATGTTTATACAGCAAACATAAAATTATTTACCATGGTAAATAATGATAATAATCAGTTTTCAGAATTATGTAACATTGGTTACAATCACGAACGGCTTTTTAACTCTTGAAGTACCTTATCGAGTGAACTGTTCTTTGCTCTCAGTAACACTAAATAATGAAACAATAAATCTGCAGCTTCACCAATGAATAATTCCGGTTCATCCCTCATCGCTTCTATGACTATTTCAACTCCCTCCTCACCTACTTTTTGAGCAATTTTAGGCAAGCCTTTCGCAATTAACGTTTGAATGTAAGAACCTTCTTTCGGAATCGTAAAACGATCATCTATGGTTTGAATCAATTGTTTTAAAGTAGAAAAATCGCTTTCTTGTGTTTCTCCCCAACATGAACTTGTTCCTGTATGACAGGTTGGTCCATCAGGAATTGCTTGTATTAATAAAGCATCCTGATCGCAATCCAATTTCCAATCAATCAATTGCAAATAGTTTCCCGATGTTTCTCCTTTTACCCACAATTCATTGCGTGAACGCGAGAAAAAAGTCACTTTTTTTGTTGCCAAAGTTTGCTGATATGCTTCTTCATTCATGTAGCCCAACATGAGCACTTCTTTGGTGTTTGCGTTTTGGATAATCGCTGGAATCAATCCGTCTTTATCAAATTTCATCATCTTATCAATTAGTTTATACTATTCTTGTTCGTATGCTTTTACTCAATTCTTGTTTCAGTTGAGGGATGGGAATTTCATTGAAATGAAATATACTTGCCGCTAATCCACCAGTAACTTTTGTTTGAGTAAACAAATCTTCAAAATGTTCAATGGTTCCCGCTCCACCAGAAGCGATAATTGG
>JADLGD010000120.1 GCA_020849495.1 Fluviicola sp. | reverse complement strand
CTGGAAGAATTAAAAAAATAGTACCTTCTACACAAATTGTTACAACAGTTTACGAAAAATCAAATGGAACTTTGGCTGGTTTATGTTTTGATAACAATGCGAATTTTATTTTTTGTGAAGATGGAAAAATTTACAAGTTAAACGCAATTTCTGGTCAAAAAACGTTCGTTGCAGGTCAAGCTTTGTTGAATTTTGGTACAACAAATATAGATGGAAACGGAAATCAAGCAATGTTTGGGAGTATTAGTGATATTGAATATAATAATACCACAAATGAAATTGTTGTAACTGAAGGAATAACACTACAATCTTTAATTGCTTTGCTTACTACTGGACAACAAGTTGAAAAGACTGTAGTAAGAAGTATCAATTCTAGTAATGATGTAGTCACAATTGCTGGTGGGGAATTAGGTTTTGCAGATGCTGTTGGAATGGATGCAAGCTTTACTGGAGTAATTAGATTCGTAATCAATTCGTCTGGCGAGCTATTTATTACAGACCGTTTTAATCATTTAATACGCAAATTGGCTAATGTTCCCTATACTCCTCCAACACCGACATACATCAATACAACACCTAACCTTTGTTTGGGTAGCACCGTAAGTCAGCAGCCCACGATTTCCGGAAGTGAAACCCATTTGCAGGTAAAAACAGACTCTGTTGTTATTGCCAATGGAATTAGTGCTACTGCAGCTTTAGGAAATTTTGTTTATGTAGCCACTTCAACCAATGAAATAGAGAAATATGATTTAAATGGAAATCTTGTTGCAACACTACCACCGTTTCTTTCAAACATTTCAGCTCTCGTTGCCGATTCAAATGAACGCCTTTATGCCGTAGCAAGTGATAACACATTCCCATCTCTTACTTCTGTGTATCGATTACAACCTGACGGATATATTGATTTTAGTTGGGGACCTACAACTTCCGGAGTGTTGAATAATATTTCTGCGATGACACTGGGATCTGATGGTTTGTTGTATGTTGCAGACACATCAACGGGTTATATCTCTACCATTGATACTGCGACAGCGACTGTTACGAACCTACCTCCTCCCTCCAATTTGCAATACAGTTATCAAAAACCAATTGGTGTTGCAACAGATGTGTTTGGTGATTTGTATTTATTGGATAAAGATTTAAAACAAGTATTAAAACGCAATAAAGCTGATAACAACTACTATTCCCATTTTCCAGGGCTTGAAACAACAACCTTTGCCTTTGATGGAATCGCGATTGATCGAGGTTCTACAGGTAGTATGATTTTATCTTCTTCTTCTCAAAACAAAGTGCTACAATTGGAATACGGTGCAGTTTTGGATACTACTTCAATAACACCTAAATTCTCAAATTCTACAGACATGAGTGAGCTTTTTGGACTTAATTTAAATGCTCCTTTAACTCCAATAATGGTTGTTTCAAATAATGCGATGGTTGCTGTATTTCCATGTGTTGGAGATAGTAAATTAAGAACGTTTTCTCTTTATTCCATTAAAATTGCACCACAATTACCTGCAGGTTTATTCTTAGAACCAATTAAAGGAACAATTTATGGTAATCCAATGGTAACCTCACCTTATACAACTTACACCATTACAACTTATGGTGTTTCGGATAGTACCATCACATACAAATCGTTCTCAGTTGATCCGTCTAGCTTGGTTTCCAACAACATTGGTAATAAAACATCAGAAATAATCAATACAGGTGATGGTTTATCCGTGAATTTCTATGCTGAAAGTGGTTGCGAACCTTTGGCGAAAATCTCAGACTATACAGATGGAAACTCAACCGGAAATGTTCAAGTTTCACAAACGGTAGGTGCAAATCTTCCTTATTTTACAACAAGTGCCGGAAATACACAATTCGTTCGTAGAACAACAGACGTAAACGCTCAAAAAATGGATTCTGCCAATGTCCGTATTGAACTTTACTTTACACATGCTGATATTGTCCATTACAATGCCAACAATGGTACACAAACTGATTTTACAAATGACACCACTGCCGGAACTATGAATATGAGCATTTTGCAATTGCATACAGCCGCAAATGGAAATACGCAAACAATTACACACAACACCATAGCTACATGGAATACGGCCAAACAAGTTTGGGCTGCAAATTTCCCTGTTACAAAGTTCAGTACGTTTATGGCAACCACTCAGGATGTGCTGAGTACTTTTGAATGTGCAAGTGCTGAATTTACAGATTTTGCTTTTGGGTGTTCTGTTGCTGAATACAATGGAATTACTTACGTTGCTAGTGGTGAATATACACTTGAATATCAGAATCAATACGGTTGTGATAGTATTGTGAATTTGTATGTTATTCTAGATAATAACGTAGAAATTAATATGTATGGTTCAGATACGCTGAAAGCAGTCAATACAGATAGTGGAACCACTTACCAATGGGTAAGTTGCGATAATGATTATGCCTTTATTCCAGGTGCAACAGACAGTATTTTCCATCCAATTGATACGGGAAGTTATGCTTGTATCATTACAAATGCTGTTTGTTCTGATACTTCAGGCTGTGCTTATATCCAACAACTTGGAGGGTTTAATGGAATTGATGAAAATGGAAACATCGTTTCATATACCATCGCACCAAATCCAACAAATGGAGTGTTTACTGTTTATTCTAATTTGAATAACCTTACAATTGAAGTATATAGTTCTGTGGGTGAGGTTGTTATGAAGGAAAATGATCCTGATGGAATAGCAACGCTTGATTTAACTGAATATTATTCCGGTATGTATTTGATCAAATTGACTACAGAATCTGGAGCCATTTTCGTTGAACGAATCATAAAACAATAACAAAATCATTTCAAATGTGGGTTGTTCGTTCGAATAGCCCACACTCAACTTTAACTTAATAGTATGAAATTACTTTATGTTCTTCCATTCATCCTTTTTGTTCATTTCACCTCTTTTGCTCAAAGTTACTCAGGTGGTAGTGGAACAATTCTTAATCCTTATTTGATTGCAAATAAAATGGATTTAAAATACTTGAGTGAAAATTCTGGGGAATGGAGTAAAAACTTCAAGCAAACTGCAAACATCTATTTCACTTCAGTAGATTTTGCTACTGGCGGAGATTTTTACAACAACGGAAACGGTTTTAACCCTATTGGAAACTTCTCTGGTACTTACGATGGTAGTGGTTACCTTATTGATGGACTAATAATAAACAGACCTGGAGCAGATGGTGTAGGTTTATTTGGCTCAGCTCACGGAATTGGATCCATTATTCAATCATTGGGATTAACCAATGTAAATGTGATTGGTCATTATTCAGTTGGAGGACTTGTTGGATTTGCTTATGATGAAATGCAAGTGATTAATTGTTATGTAACAGGGTCAATAACAGGTACGGGTTACGTTGGCGGATTATTAGGAGATATAGGTGGTGTAACAGTTGATAAATGCCATGCTGACGTTACGGTATCAGGAACTGTAGGACCAACTACAGGTGATATCGGTGGTTTAATAGGTATTGATTTAGAAAGTTTCGTTTATCGTTCATACTCTTCGGGAACTGTTACCGCTTCAGTACAGAACGGTGGATTTATTGGTCGTGCTCAGAGTACAACACTCATTGACAATTATAGCACAGCTACTGTGAATGGCGGTTACATGACAGGCGGTTTCGTTGGAGCGAGTGATGCAGCAATTCTTCAGAATTGTTATGCTACAGGGCTTGTTCCAAATACAGGAACATTTATAGGTGGTTTTGCAGGTTATGGTAATGCAAGTTCTGCAACTAATTGTTTTTGGGATCAAGAAACTTCAGGTCAAACGACCAGTTCTTTTGGAACTCCAAAATCTTCTCTTCAAATGAAAACAGCAAGTACCTTCACAAATGCTACATGGGATTTTGTTGGTGAAACCGTGAATGGTTCTAATGACTATTGGAAAATGGGGCAATGCAACAATAATGGTTATCCTGTTTTTCAATGGCAACAAAGTGAAAATTACCCTTCGATGAGTTTTGGTTCATCGAGCGGTAATGTAATGGATTCTTCGATTGTTTGTTTCAATAATTCAACTTTAGTTAGCGTCAATTCTTGGTTTGACATTAACTGGTACGATAGTATTACAGCTGGTAATTCGTTAGCAACAGGAAGTAATTTCACCTCACCTCAATTGACTGAAACAACAACTTATTATGCTGAAGTTAACGATGGACCATGTGTAAACCCATTCCGATTAGCTTTCACGGTGGTTGTAAACCCTGAAAATACAATGAATCAAACACTTGTGTTTTGTTCGGGGTCCGGATCAGTGACCGTAGGAACAAATACTTACACAACTACTGGTACGTACATTGACACATTAACGGCTGCAAATGGTTGCGACAGTATTGTTACAACCAATCTTACAATTCAATCACCAGTTAATGTTACAACTTCAACAAATGGATTAACGATCTCGGCAAATGCAAACGGAGCAACTTACCAATGGATCAATTGTAGCACCAATTCAGCAATCGCAGGAGAAACTGCACAAAGTTTTACCGCAACTGCAAACGGAACTTATGCGGTAATTGTAACTGATGGTTCATGCAGTGATACCTCTGCATGTGTTACTATCACAACAGTTGGTTTAACAAATTTGGAATCTAGTAATCTCGTTGTTTATCCAAATCCAAGTACAGGAATATTTGTACTTGAAGGTTTAGCAATTGGATCCATATTGGAAGTAACAAATCCGATGGGCCAATTGATTTTCACGACTACGGCAACAGATTTCAAAACTCCGATCGATCTTTCGAACGAGAGCAATGGCATTTACTTTGTCAAAATGAACAATTATAACTTGCATAAGCTAATTAAACAAGATTAAAAAAAATACAAGGCTTTCAGGTACGTTACTGAAGTACAAATGGTCGGGATTTCTTCCGACCATTTGTGGTTTTATATGAG
>JADLGD010000119.1 GCA_020849495.1 Fluviicola sp. | reverse complement strand
CTTTGGGCGGTTTACTATCGTAAAACACATTGTATTCCAAGCGTACTTCCAAACGTTTTGAGACGGACACACCTAATGAATATTGACCTGAAAGTCGAAAATCATTGAAGAAATCAATTTTGGGCTGATAATAGGTTACACCCGTAAAAGAGAATCCGCTTTTGGTAGAAATAAACCAACTGAGGTAATTACTCCAACGAACCGCTTCATTGATAACCGCTTCCGTTTGCAATTCTTCGTATTCGTAAAAAAAGGATGTTCCAGCAAAAAAGCGTACGTTATTGGTATCGATGAATTTCCAACGCAAGCCTGTTCCTCCCAAAGCTCTTATTCTTTGATTTAATAATAAATTGTATTGGATTTGTGCATAGGATTCCCATTTCCAAGGGCCATCGTTGATCCTTCTAGAGTAACGAAAATGCATCATTCCTGAATTGGACTACGTTTGAGATTTTGATGCCGTGTATGACAAATCAGCCAAGACAAAGAAATAATTCTTACGTGTTTTGTATTGGACTCTTGGTCTCAAACCGAGATTGTAAAAAAGCGCTGAATTTTGTTGAGCGGAAAAACTACCGTCAATGGCACCACTCCAACCGGATGTGTCGTCATAAATACGTTTATTCTCAATGTTCACAATTTGAGCAGACACTGATACTTGGAGCATTAAAAACAAAACAAGAATTGCTTTCATCATTTAGGAGCAACACGGTACAAGAACAAGGCGAAAATCCCAAAAATAAAATTGGGAATCCATACAGCTGCAACAGGAGGGAAACCAACTTTTATAGCAGCTACAGTGGTCACTTTCATTGCGAAAATGTAGATAAATACAAAGACGAATCCAATGGCAATATTGATTCCAATGCCACCGCGTTTCTTTCTACTTGCGACAGATACACCAATCAATGTCAACACATACGTTGCAAAAGGATAACTGGTACGTTGGTGCAATTCAATTTCATAACTGGGAACTTTGGGGTTTCCTTTGGACTTTTCTTTCCGAATAAAATCTGTCAACTCTGTAAATGTCATCGCTTCCGCCACATTATCTCTTTGCGCCAATTCACTGATTTTAAAAGGAAAAAGGGTGTCTTTCTTTTTACCTTCTATGATGACATCATTGGTAAATTGAAGTTCTTTTTCTCCAATTTCATTGATAACTTCAACAGGAGGTGTAATTTTTCGTTCGTAATAATCAATCAATTGCCATTTATTGGAATTAGGTCTCCCGACTGCAGATCGTGCTTTTACAAATCGAATCAATTGATTTTTATCGTTGTACTGTTCCACCACAAACTCGTTCACCAAATTGGCTGTCGCGATATAATTCGCAAAATGAACAAATTGATGTCCTGGAAACTCAGCATTGTAATTTTCAACCACTAAGTTATCTCTGTAATAACGCTCTTCGAAATCCAAACGCACGCGGTTGGAACGAGGGAGGACAAAGTGATTCAGCAACAGTGACATGAGCATCAAAATAGTTGCAGCAATCATATACGGACGCATGATCCGGATAAAAGGTCTTCCACTATTTAACATGGGGATGATCTCCGTTTCTTGCGCCATTTTTGCCGTAAACCAAATCACGGATATAAAAATGATCATGGAAGAAAAGGTGTTCCCGTAATAGATCAAAAAGTTGACGTAATAACCAAAGATAATCTCAGAAATAGGCGCTTGATTATCGATGAATTCGGACAAACGTTCAGCCAAATCGAACACCATAGCGAGGATCATGATCACTCCTAGCATGAAAAAGAAAGTTGTCAAAAACTTCCGAATGATGTATCGATCTAAAATTTTAAGCATTACAAACGTTGTCCTAGTTTTTTCACTTGTTCATCTTTCCATGTTCGGAAAGTTCCATCAAGAATTCTTCTTCGAGCTTCTTTAACCAAGGCTAAATAAAAGGCTAAATTATGAATTGTAGCAATTTGAATCGCTAAATTTTCTTTTGCTTTCACTAAATGGTGCAAATAGGCTTTGGTATAAACTTGATCCACATAAGCTGTTCCATTTGGATCCAATGGCGAAAAATCCATGGCCCATTTTTGGTTTTTGATGTTGATGGTTCCTTCTGAAGTAAACAACATTCCATGTCGTGCGTTGCGTGAAGGCATCACACAATCCATCATATCCACACCTAGTGCAATTGACTCAAGTATATTTACTGGTGTTCCAACTCCCATCAAATAACGTGGACGATCACTTGGTAAAATGGAACACACCAAATCCGTCATGCTGTACATATCTTCATCTGGTTCCCCTACAGACAAACCTCCAATGGCATTTCCGATTGCATCTTGTTCAGCGATAAATTCTGCAGATTGTTTACGTAAATCTGGGTAAACACTTCCTTGAACAATGGGGAATAAGGCCTGATTGTACCCATATTTCGGTTCAGTAGCATCCATTTGTGCGATACAGCGTTTCAACCAACGATGCGTCATGTGCATGGAACGTTCCGCATAACGATAATCACAAGGATAAGGTGTACACTCATCAAAAGCCATGATGATATCTCCTCCGATTACTCGTTGAATGTCAATTGCGCGTTCAGGACTAAAAAAGTGATAACTTCCATCGTGATGCGATTGAAAACGCACGCCTTCTTCAGTAATTTTTCTAGATTTCGCTAATGAATACACTTGATAACCACCACTATCTGTCAAAATCGGACGTTCCCAACCAATGAATTGATGCAATCCTCCAGCAGCTTCCAACACTTCTAAACCTGGACGTAAATACAAATGAAACGTATTCCCAAGGATGATTTGTGCTTCCACATCATCACGTAATTCTTGTTGATGAACGCCTTTGACAGAACCCTGAGTTCCTACTGGCATAAATATCGGAGTTTCAATGGTACCATGGTCTGTATGTAGCAAACCAGCTCGTGCTTTTGATTGTGTATCTGTGTGCTTCAGTTCGAAGTGCATAATTCTGTTGAAAAATAAACGTTACAAAGATAAAGGGATTTCACAAAGCACCCCATCTTTGTACCCGATAAACAAGATAAATGAAAGTAATTCCCGATATCAGTGACCCATTCGTATTTTATTCATTCTGGATATTCGCTGGATTGGTATTCCTTCAAATTGTTTATACCATCCTGTTTTTCGGGAGATTAGCCTATTTCAAACAAAAAGCGGGAAATACCAATTTACCTCCTGTTTCTGTTGTGATTGCCGCAAGAAATGAATCAGATAATTTATTTGAGAACTTACCTAAAATCCTCGACCAAAATTATCCCGCACCCTTTGAAGTTGTGGTCGTCAATCATCAATCCATCGACGATTCGAAATATTTGCTGGATGCTTTACGCAGAAGTTATCCACAGCTGGTTGTCATGGAACTAGAAAAAAGCAAACATTTATTGCCTTCAAAAAAGCTCCCATTAACACTTGGAATAAAAAAAGCGAAATACGAACATTTGATATTAACAGATGCGGATTGCAGTCCTTCGAGCGAATTTTGGTTACAACGAATGGCTGAACAATTTACCGAACAAAAACAACTCGTTTTGGGTTACGGACCTTACAAAACAGAACCAGGATTTCTAAACAAAGTGATCCGTTTTGACACGACCATGATTGCCATCCATTATTTTTCATTGGCTTTGAATCGTGTACCTTATATGGGAGTAGGTCGAAACATGGCATACACTAAAACATTGTTCGATTCTGTGAAAGGATTCAAATCGCATTATGCTGTTGCATCAGGTGACGATGATTTATTTGTGCAAGAAGCAGCAAAAAATCGTAATTATGCCATTCAATTAGCTCCAGAATCGTATCAATTTAGCGATCCGAAGACCACTTGGGAAACTTTTTTCATCCAAAAAGCCCGTCATTACAGCACTTCCCCGCGTTATGGCTTTTTCAAGAAAGCAATGTTAGGAATCTATCCCATGACCTTGTTAATGCTACTTGTTTCTTTTGTTATTTTGGTGTCACAAAGTGGATGGTGGATTCATGCGTGTGCAGGATTCAGTTTGGTGATGCTCCTCAAATGGTGGCTTCTTGGACGTTGTTTTAAACGTTTGAAGTCGAAAGGATTTGTGGCTCTATTGCCATTCTTGGATTTAGCCTATGCTGTAATAATGCCGTTCTTTTATTACTCAACATTGCAAAAAAGAACTTCATCATGGAAGTAACAGGAGAGCATTTGTCAGACAAAGCCAAGTTGGATTTAACCTTGGTGGAACAGGCTAAAAACGGTGACCAAGCAGCGTATGCTTCGCTGATGGA
The DNA here is from genome assembly GCA_020849495.1 of Fluviicola sp. Lineage (GTDB taxonomy): Bacteria > Bacteroidota > Bacteroidia > Flavobacteriales_D > Crocinitomicaceae > Fluviicola. The sequence continues at coordinate 1,617 of JADLGD010000119.1, read as the reverse complement.
GCGTTACCGTGAATCCATCTATTTCATGATGATGAAAATGGTTCGCAACAGCGATGATGCGGATGATTTAACCATTGAAGCGTTTGGAAAAGCATTCAGTCGCTTGGACCAATATTCACCTAGCTATGCTTTTAGCACCTGGTTGTTTAAGATTGCTTCTAATAATTGCATCGATTTTATCCGCAAAAAACGCATCAAATTAACGTCTATGGATACGGGTTACACCAATGATGATGGTGAAAGTATTCGTATCGATGCCAAATCCAACACACTTGATCCAGAAGAAAGCATGGTACACAATCAAAAAGTGAAACACATGCGCAATTTGGTAAGTAAATTGAAACCTCGTTACAGAGAATTGATTGAAAAACGCTACTTTGAGGAGTTAAGCTACGAAGAAATTGCAGACGAATTGAACCTTCCGCTTGGAACAGTAAAAGCACAGTTATTCAGAGCAAGAGATTTCTTAGCTCAAATGATGAATCAAACGAAGGATACGATTTAATCTATATTCCACCTCTTCGACATCCAAAAGGGGAAGAAATTAATCCTCGTCTGCGTAGAATCCTTCAATGATGGATTTGAACTTTTCGTTGATGATTTTACGTTTTAACTTCAAAGTTGGTGTCAATTCACCTGACTCTATAGATAATTCGGCTTTCAACAAGGCAATCTTTTTAATTTTCTCCCAACTGCCGTAATTTTCATTCAAGCGCGCAACATCTTTTTCAATTCGGGAAATTACAAGTGGATTGGAAGCAATTGCTTCATTAGATAAATCTCCTAAATCAATTTGTTTGCGGTGCGCCCATTCTTTGATAAAAGCAAAAGAAGGAACAATCAAAGCTGCTGGGAATTTTTGATTTTCCCCAACCACTACAATTTGTTCGATGAAGCGAGATTCTTTGAATTTATTCTCCATCGCTTGAGGAATGATGTATTTCCCGCCTGACGTTTTAAATATTTCCTTTTTGCGATCGGTGATTTTCAAGAAACGATCTTCTTCAAAGACACCGATATCTCCGGTATGAAACCAACCTTCTTTATCGATTGCTTCTTCTGTAGCAGTAGGGTTGTTATAGTATCCCATCATCACATTGGGACCTTTTATTAATATTTCACCATCTGCAGCAAATTTCACTTTCACTTGATCAATCAACGGCCCAACACTTCCAAAGCGCACGCCATTACCGTTTAAATGATTCACAGATACAACAGGTGAGGTTTCTGTCAATCCGTAACCTTCCAAAACCAAGATTCCAGCAGCATGAAAAATACGCGCTAAACGTGGCTGAAGCGCAGCAGATCCAGAAGCAATTGCTTTTACTTCGCCTCCAAGAGCAGCTTGCCATTTAGAGAAAATGAGTTTTCTAGCAATCCACAACTTGAATCCATACCAAGCTGATTTACCTTTCACATCGTATTCTTCAGCTAAACTAACGGCCCAATAAAATAACTTGCGTTTCAATCCTTTTTGTTCATCCCCTTTGACCATGATTTTGTCAAACACTTTTTCCAATAATCGTGGAACAGCAGTAAACACATGAGGCTTCACTTCCTTGATGTTTTCACCGATGGTATCCATGGATTCCGCAAAATGGATAGAAGAACCGCAGT
>JADLGD010000118.1 GCA_020849495.1 Fluviicola sp. | reverse complement strand
GTATGGGAAGTGCATCAGCTGCAACCTGTATGGATTTATTATCTGCTATCAAACCAAAGGCGGTTTTATTCTTAGGTAAATGTGGTGGTTTGAAAAAGAAAAACGAAGTGGGCGATTTTGTTTTACCCATTGCAGCCATTAGAGGTGAAGGAACAAGTAATGATTATTTTCCACCAGAAGTGCCCGCTTTACCAGCCTTTGCACTTCAAAAAGCAATTTCTACAACCATTCGTGATGCTGGATATGATTATTGGACAGGAACATGCTACACGACGAACAGAAGAGTTTGGGAACACGATGAAAACTTCAAAACTTACTTGAATCGCATTCGCGCAATGGCTATTGATATGGAAACAGCAACTATTTTCACAGTCGGTTTTGCGAATAAAATTCCAACTGGTGCATTGTTATTAGTTTCAGACCAGCCCATGATTCCTGAAGGTGTAAAAACTTCCGATAGTGACACAAAAGTGACCTCACAATTTGTCGATGCACATTTACGAATTGGTATTGATTCATTAAAACAATTAATCAATAACGGAAACACTGTTCGACATCTAAAATTTGATTAATATTTAGTTGGTTGAGTTGAATTAAAAAGGGGTAGGATTTCAATTAAAAGAAGAAACAAACTTGTTTACTTTCTGAATTTCTGCTAAATTCACCTCAAACTAAACTAGAATTATGAAAACAAAACTACTTCATTTAGGAGCTTGGCTTCTAATTGCTTCGTCGTTTTCTATGGCTTATTCTCAGCTTTCCAAAGGGTCGAAAGGTCCGTGGAGAATGGTCAATGAATCTTCGATTCCAGCATCTGGAACGCGTTACATTCATCCAACAAATTACCTTACTTTCAAATTGGATGTAGCGCAAATGCAAGAAAAATTAGCTTTGGCTAAGCGCATTGACGATCCAACTTATTTACCAGTATTTATTGATTTACCAAAACCTGATGGTAGTTCAAAGACCTACCAAGTTCAAATCAATGAGACAATGTCTCCAGGTTTGATGGAACAATTTCCAGAAATCAGAGCTTATGATGCGGTAGCGACCGACAATTCAGGAGAAATAGTGAAATTGGATCTAACTCCTCAAGGTTTCCATGCAATGATCATGGTTCCGGGAGGGTCTTCTATTTTCATTGATCCTTTTACGCATTTAGGTGATACAGAACATTACATCGTCTATGCGAAAAAAGATTTCGTAACTGATAAAGAATTTACTTGTGATTTTGAAAATCAAATTCCTACAGAGGTAGAAGAAAATGGTGTTGTAAAAAGTTACGGAAACTGTACAAAACGCACATACCGTTTGGCTCTTACTGCAACTGGGGAATACACAGCTTTCCATGGTGGAACAGTCGTGCTTGCTCAAGCTGCTCAGGTGACAACAATGAACCGAGTGAATGGTGTTTACATGCGTGATATTGCTGTTACATTAACCATTATTGCAAACAACAACTTATTGATTTATACCAACGCTGGTTCTGATCCATATACAAATGGTAATCCTGGAACGATGATTACTCAAAACCAAACGAACGTTACAACGGTGATTGGTTCTGCAAACTACGATATTGGTCACGTTTTCGGAACGAATTCTGGTGGTTTAGCTGGTTTGGGGGTTGTTTGTAGTTCTTCAAATAAAGCAAGAGGAGTAACAGGTAGTGGAGCGCCAATTGGTGACCCATTTGACATTGATTACGTAGCTCACGAAATGGGACATCAGTTCTCTGGTAACCATACATTTGCTGGTAACACAGGTTCATGTGGTGGTGGTAATGCGAATTTAGCTACAGGTTATGAACCAGGATCTGGATCTACCATTATGGCTTATGCTGGTATTTGTTCACCAAATGATATCCAACCAAACTCTGATGATCATTTCCACACGGGAACTTTTATTGAAATTCATACATTTTTAGGTGCTGGAGGAAATTCATGCGCTGTATCAACTGCTATTCCTAATCAATCTGCTCCAACGGTAACTGTTGCTGGTGGTTCGTACACCATTCCAGTAAGTACACCATTTGCATTGACTGCTACGGCAACGGATCCTGATGGCGATGCATTGACTTATTGTTGGGAACAAATGAACAATAATACGACAGTAAATACACCTACTGCAACTCAAACTGCTGGACCAAATTTCAGATCTAGAACTCCTAGTACAAGTCCAACACGTTATTTCCCAGCATTGTCTTCATTGACTGGTGGAGCAGCTAGTACATTTGAAGTTTTACCTTCTGTTAATAGAACTTTCAGCTTTAAATGCTTGGTTAGAGATAATGAAGTCGGTGGTGGTTGTAATGACGAAGCTACGGTTACTTTAACTACAACAACTTCAGCAGGACCATTTATTGTGAATTACCCAACTGCAACAGGAATTACTTGGCCTGGTAACTCTACTCAAACAGTTACATGGTCTGTTGCAAATACGAATATTGCTCCAGTATCTTGTGCAAATGTTGATGTAATGATTTCTACAAATGGTGGTGCAACATTTTCGGTTATTGCTGACAATGTTCCAAACGATGGTTCTCAACAAATCACTGTACCAAACACAGCAACAACAACTGCAATTGTGATGGTTATTTGTGAAAACGGAACTTTCTTTGACGTTTCAAATAACGTGTTCGCTATTACTGCTGCTACAAACGACTATACTTTGTCTTTGGCTAATACATCTATTTCTGCATGTCAGGGATCAAATGGTGTTTATACAGTTGTTGTAGGACAAATCGGTTCTTATACTGATCCTGTAACACTTTCTGCAACAGGAATTCCAGCTCCAGCTACAGTCAACTTCTCACCAAATCCTGCTACACCAGGAACTTCAGTAACAATGACAGTTTCAAATACTGGTACAGTAGCTCCGGGAACATACAGTTTTACTGTAAATGGAACTTCAACTGTAGGACCACACAGTACAACTGGTACTTTGGTAATTTCAACAAGTGGTGTAACTGCTTCTACGTTGAATTTGCCTACAAATGGTGATCCTTCTGCTGCAATTCAACCTACTTTAACTTGGACAAATGCAGGAGCAGGTGTGTTGTATGACGTTGATATTGCATCAGATGCAGCTTTCACTTCTATGGTTGAAAATGCTACTGGTTTATCAAGCGCAACTTATACAGCTACAACATTATTAGCAGGTACAACTTATTATTGGAGAGTAAATTCATACAACTCTTGTTCAAGCCCTGTACTTTCTTCGGTATTCTCATTCACTACTGCTTCTTGTGGTAATTACGTTGCTACTACTGTTCCTGTCGCTATTTCTGCAACTGGAACGCCTACAGTAACTTCTACATTAACAGTACCAACTAATGGTACTATTGATGATATCAATGTTGTTGATTTAGTAGGAACACATACTTACATTCAAGATTTGACAATTACATTGACTTCTCCAGCTGGAACAGTGGTAACACTATTTGACCAAATTTGCGCAGGTGAAAATGATTTCAATTTGAATTTAGACGATGAAGCGACACCAGGTGCATTGCCTTGTCCTCCAGTAGGTGGTGGGTCTTACCAACCTTCATCTGTTTTGAGTGCATTTGATGGTGAAGCAATGAATGGAACTTGGACATTGACTATTACAGATAATGCCAACCAAGATGGTGGTTCATTAACAGGATGGGCATTGGATATTTGCTTTACACCAACAATTCCTTGTACAGCACCAACTGCTGCTACACTTGGTGGCACAACAACTATTTGTGCTGGTAACTCTACAACATTATCTGTTACTGGAGGAAATTTAAATGATGCTACAGATTGGCAATGGTATTCTGGTTCATGTGGTGGTACTTCAGTTGCAACTGGTACAACATTTACAACTTCAACTCCTGGAACCTATTATGTAAGAGGTGAAGGTGGATGTGTGACAGCAGGAACTTGTCAGTCAATTACTGTTACTCAAACAACTGTTAACGTTGCTACTACTTTGAATGCGGGTGTATTGTCTGCTTCACAAAATGGTGCACAATACCAATGGTTGGATTGTGGAAATGGAAACGCTCCGATTGCAGGTCAAACAGCTCAAACATTTACTCCTACTGTAAATGGTAACTATGCTGTTCAAGTTACAAGCAACGGTTGTACGGATACAAGTTCATGTGTTGCTTATAATTCTGTTGGAATTGAAGATTACAGTGATGTAGCTATTCAATTGTATCCAAATCCAACAACAGGTTTGATTACTGTTTCTTTTGGAATTGATATCCCTGTTCAAGAAATGAACGTTACGGATGTTACAGGAAGATTAGTAAGAGCTGAACAAGCATTTACAGCAAGTTCAATCAACATTGATCTAACGAAAGAAGCTCAAGGCATCTACTTCATGAATATTCAAATTGGAGGTAAAATCCAAACAATGAAGATTACGAAAAACTAATAGCAGTTCGATTCAATAAAAATCCCGCTCAAAAGGCGGGATTTTTTTATGCTCTTATATGGGATATTATTTGTTTGATTTTATCCATTTTGGGAATTTGAAGCCTCGCTTCAAACAAACTTCCTTCGCAATCCATTTCGAAAGCTGTTCCTGAAAAATGAATGCCATCAACACCCAAGGCTTTTAAATCTGACACATTGTTTTCATGAACACCGCCACCAGCCATGATTTCAATTCTACCAGCTGCAGCCTGAACCAATTCTTTCAAACGTATCATACCTATATCAACTGAAGGAGCTTGCCCGCTTGTAAGAATGCGTTTAAAACCCATTTTTATCAATTGTTCGAGTACACCTTCCCAATCTTTCACTTCATCAAATGCTCGGTGAAACGTCAAATCCATATTCCCAGCTGCTCTTTTCCATGTTTCCAAAGCATTCAGATCAATTGCTCCTTCTTTCGTTAAAGCACCAATCACAACTCCTTTGATGCCCAATTGCTTCAAGTTTAAAATTTGATCCCTCATGACAATGATTTCATCATAAGAATACACAAATCCTCCCGCACGTTGACGGATCAAAACATGCTGTTCCAAATGAAAGGTATCTTGTATCCATTTCACCATCGCATCACTTGGTGTCAATCCACCTTGTTCTAAAGCAACACACGTTTCAATTCGATCAAAAGGAAGTTCACTAGCCATTCGAGCAGCTTCTAAACTCCCAACACACAATTCAATTTTCATCGGGTAAGGATTAATTCGTCCAAAAATGTCCAAGGAGTTGTTCCTGCTCCAGGCATTCCTTGTTCCACTTCAGAAACTGTTGTTATAGTAAAGCGCAGAACTTTTACTTTTTTAGATTTCACCAATTTGATGCGATCTTCTGTGATTGCTTGTTTTGAATACTTCTTGAATTTTTTACCATTCGTACTGTATTCAACAAGAATGGTTTGTGGACGATATATCCAAGAACCCGGATCGTTCAAAGTCCCCAATTCGATTTGAGAAATGTCAGTTAGGGTTCCTAAATCCAATGAAAAACGGATGGTATCTTCTGTAAAACCAACCCATTGGTCACCTCGCCAAGGCAATGCGCCAACAATTCCATTGGTCAAACCTAGTGAATCATTGTAGTTGTACTTTAAACTTGGTTTTGTTTCAAAATGAACCGCCTTTCCAAGTGCTAAATGGGTGACAAAATTATAATTCGTTGTGCGGTATGGGATATTGTTGTACCATGTTGTGACTGGAAATGTGCGATGAACAACCTGAGCTGTTCGCTCTAATTCAAGTCGTTCTATTTTCCCTTCCATCTTATTTGCATCACTGAAATACTGAACATTTAATGATGAATGAGGTGTTAATTCCAAGCCATTCGGCACTGGTTTCAAAAGCATTTCTACATCTAAAAATGCAGACGAATAGTTGATCCCTTGCTGTTTTAATCGCGGCAAATAATACCTTGCTAGTGCCGGTAAAAATTCGGAATAAGGTCTTTTTTCAATACACCAGACTACTTCAGACATGGCAACTAATCTTGGAAAAGTATGGTACTCAACAGCATCCATCGTAGGTAAATACTCTGTCCACAAATTGGCTTGCGCTCCAATGATAAATTGCTGTTCTTTTTTGGTCAATTCTGTTGGAACAGGATTGTAATGATAGACCTTCTCCAATGGTAAAAATCCTCCAATTGCTAATGGTTCATCCGGGTGACTACTTTGATAATAATCGAAATAACAATGGGATGTTGGTGTCATCACCACTTGATGTCCCGCTTTTGCTGCAGCAATTCCACCTTCAGTGCCACGCCATGACATGACTTGCGCATTGGCAGCCAAACCACCTTCTAAAATTTCATCCCATCCAATGATTTTTCGCCCTTTCGAACGCAAATGTTGCTCCATTGTTTCAATAACATAACGCTGCAATTCATGCTCGTCTTTTAAGCCCATTTTTTTAATGTTTGCTTGACATTTTGAACAGGTTTTCCATCGAACTTTCGGAACTTCATCACCTCCAATATGAATGGTTTCGGAAGGGAAAATGGCAATCACTTCATCTAAGACGTTTTTGAGAAAAGTAATGGTTTCATCTTGCGTACAAAACACATCATCAAAAACGCCCCAAAGACCTTCAACAGGTAATTGTTCGCCCGAGCAACCTAAACTGGGATAAGCCGCCAAAGCCGCTCTCGCATGTCCGGGCAATTCTATTTCTGGAATGATTGTAATTCCTCGATCTTGTGCATATTTCACCAAACCTTTAGCTTCTTCTTGTGTGTAAAAACCGCCGTAACGTTGCTTTTCATAAGTTCTAGGTGTTCGACTATAATGTCCAACAACTGTTGAATCTCTCCAAGCACCTATTTCAGTTAATAGAGGATATTTTTTGATTTCAATACGCCAACCTTGATCATCTGTCAAATGCCAATGAAAACGATTAAATTTCAACTGCGCCATTTGGTCAATGAATCCTTTTAATTCTTCAATGGTGAAAAAATGTCGGCTACAATCCAGATGTGTTCCACGGTATGAAAAGCGCGGTTGATCCATGATACTCACCCCTTCAATTTCATTAGGAAGATTTATCCATTGATTCAATGTTTGAAAGGCATACAGCAAACCATTCATATCTGCATATTCGATACGAATTTGTTTTGATTTGACTTCCAACAGGTAAGATTCACCAGCTAAATCAATGTTTTCAATCAACTCAACTGTTGGCTTTGGACCTGTTTCAATATGCACTCCAGATTCACGTTCAAATGCCTCGTGGAAAACTGTAACAATGTGCTTCCCAGCATCAGATTGCGGTAAAATCAATTGACCTTTGTGCAGAAAAGTCTCATTATTCGTTTTCAAAGCAGCTGGTTGTGGAAATATGCGCGAATGTTGAGCATTCAAAATGAAGGGGATGCAACAAACAACAAAATAAATTAATTTCATAAGTGATGAATAAAGGGAACCAATTTACTAAACACCAAAGGACTCATCGTTTCTGTTAAATCTCCATACTCCATGATGTCGCACTTTTTACAAGTTTGCAATAAATGATTCAATCCAGGTAAAATTTCAATTTGAGATTGTGCCAATTGCTTTTCAGTAAACATTCGTTTAAATGCCTCAGAATTACTAATTGGGTTCACCTGAGCATCTTCACTTCCAAACACTGCTAAAACGGGTAGATTTAACTTTTTGAGATAATCACCAGCATTGAAAGTTAAAAACTGTCGTCCCCAATCGTTATTCATCAAATCAGCAGTTGTTTTTACAAAAGCTTCAATTCCAGTAGCACTTGTATCCAAGGTTCCTACGGGAGCTTTCATCGCCATGTCGTGTAAAAATGTTTGCAAATTAGCTGCGCATTTTGCTTGATCCTTTTCAGCAATTACTCGTTCGGTGAGTCCTTCAAAAACAGCTTTGTTCCATTGCGCATACGTTTCATCCATTCCGTTTTTTAAAGGGATTTCGTATTGCTGTTGAATCAAAGTTTCTTTTCCGGAAAGGCCGATAGATGCTAAAAACACCATGAATTTCACTTGTTTTTTGCGTTGATTTTGAGCCAATAAAATGTGCATTCCACCTTCAGAATGGCCCATTAAACCAATGGAATGTCCCTTAAACGAAGATTGGTTGGAAATGTAATCAATGGAAGCAACCACATCACTTGCAAAATCATTCAAATCTGCAGCAGCATAACTTGCCTTTGATTTCCCAGTACCTCTGTCATCAAAACGAAAAGAGGCAATTCCTTGTCGAGCCAACATATCAGCTAACACCCAAAAAGATTGATGTTCAAAAATGTTACAATTGCGATCCTGTGGACCAGAACCAGAAGCAAAAATCACTATTGGGTAATCGACAGCAGGATTGATCGGAAAAGTAAACGTTCCAAAAACAGTTGTGCCATCACTTTTATTGACAAATTCTACGTCTTCTGTTTTATAAGGAAAAGGAGCATGAGGTGTTTGAGGGCGAGAAACGACTGCTTTTTGAACCACGTTTCTCCCAAACACAACTTTCCATTCTAAACCGGATTGGGTCATCATTCCAACCAAAGAATCACCTTTTTCAAAATAAGTTCCTTTGAATTTTAATCCTGCTTGGGTCAAACCAAAACTCAATTCCTGATTGTTGTAAACAACATCACTACAAGGCAATTTGGGGCTTCCAGACAATTCTGGATTGATTAAGAAAACCTCGTTTTTATCCATTGCAACTTCTAAGTCCATCAAAAAAGGTTGACCCATGATTACAAATGAACTGTGCCAAAGTCCGTTGACAGAAGTTTGAGCCAAACTTGAAAATGCAAAAAACAAGCAAATCCCACCGATAAAGTTTTTCATTTAAATTGCTATTATGAGCGATAAAGTTACCTTAAAATGATGGATTTATACACGAATTCCTACAAGAACAACATCGTCCACTTGTGCCAAGTTTCCTTTCCACTCATGAAACAATCGAAGCAGTTCTTTTTCTTGCTGTTCACAAGATAAATCGCTTAGTTTAGACAAGGCATCTTTCAATTGTTTGGACATGAATTTCTTGCCTTTAATTCCTCCAAATTGATCGACATATCCATCTGAAAACAGATAAATCAGATCTCCTTTTTGTAAAGCAATGGTTTCATCCGTGAAGGTATAATTCCCATGATGATTTCCACCAATCGATAGCTTTTGTGCTTTAAATTCTAGAATTTCACCATTCCTATTGATCCAAAGTGGACGGTTTGCGCCAGCATAATGAACAGCACTGAAATCAGCATTAAACGTACACAAAGCAACGTCCATCCCATCTTTACTCAAAGCAGCATCGTGATCTTGATTGAGCGAATCTTTGATGAAGCGATTGACAAGGGTGAGGATTTCTCCAGGGCGATCAATTCGTTTTTCAAGAATGGCATAATTAAAACCATCAATACCCATCATACTCATGAATGCTCCCGGAATACCATGACCAGTGCAATCCGCAATGGCAAACACATTTTTTCCGTCCTCATTTTTATTGTGCCAAAAGAAATCACCACTCACATTATCTCTAGGCATATAAATCACAAAACAATCGGCAAAGGATTCTTTCAGCTTCTCCATTTGAGGTAATCGTGCGTGTTGTATGTTCAAGGCATAGTTGATACTGTCTGAAATGTCTTTATTGATGGTTTCAATTTCTGCATAAGCAATACTTAAAGCTTGATTGTCTTTTTTCTTATTCAAAAAAGATCTATATGCAATAACTGTTAGAACAATAGCAAGCAATAAAATGATGATTAAATACAATTTAAAACTGCGTTCTTTACTCAATTCAGCTTGATTCAATTTTTGTTTTTGTTCCAAATTCTGAATGTGCATCTCGTTTTGTTTCATTTCAAAACTTGCTGCCATGCTTTGGATATACTGACTGTTGTTTTTTGAATTGAGGGTGTCTTTTGTTTCTGCATAAGCTTTCATCATCGCAAAAGCTTCTTCTACTTTTCCTGCATTTTTCAGTATCGATGCTTTTAAAAAATAGGCGTCAGAAAGTTCCTTTAAAAAATTGCCTTTTTTAGCTGTTTCAATGCTTTTATCACTGTAAAAAAGTGCTTTCATATTGTTTCGAAGTGCAAAATAGACTTCAGCTAAACCGTGCATTGACAAACATGAATTATACGTTGCTTTTGGAATGGGTTGTAAAAGAAAAATGGATTCCTCAAAAGACTTTATCGCCGAATCGTATTGCTTTAATTTCAATTCAATGGTCCCTTTTGTCATCAAGGTTGAACCAGTTGCTTCGTTATTGCCTAAACTACGAGCAATACTGAGCGATTTATTGCTGTATTCCAAACCTTTTTTATAGTCATGTTGCGTCAAAAACAAAGTGGCTAAATCATCATACCCAATCAAGATTTCACGTTTTCGCTGCAATTGCAACATGATTTCCAACGATTTTTTGAAGTACTTTTCAGTTTCTTTGAACTTCTTCTGACCTAAATAAATCCAAGCAATATTGCGGTAACAAATGCCAATTTCATACTGACTTTTAGTTGATTGATAGGTTTTTAATGCATCAAAATAATAAGAGGAGGCCCTGTTGTAATCACCAGAAAACCAATGAAGATTTCCCAATGCATTTTGTGCTTTTCCAACTAAAACTGGTTGATTGATGGATTTAGCTGTTTCAAGTGCTTTTTGAGTCAATTGAAAGGCCTTTTTGTCGTTGATATGCACCAAATTTTGTGCTTTCTCCAAGTCTTCAATGACCAATAAACTATCTTTTTCTTGACTACTTTGAGTGGTCTCTTGTTCATTGATGGATTCAGAAGAAAGTAAAAAAGGACTAATCAAATGGGCAGGTTTCACATTGGAGAACACCAATACCGGGATGAAATTCATCCAAAAGAAAAGAGATAAGAAAAGTAACTTCTGTTTCGAAATCATTCCATTTTTTACTAGCGTACAAATTAAGTAATTATCTTTAACCTTTAGTTCAAAATTTATTGATAGTATGAAATTTAGTCACTTAGCCTTCGTAGTAGGTTTTCTAGCAAGCACTTTTTCTGTGTTCGGTCAAAAGAAAATACTTGGTCCTGAAGTTTACAACGATTGGAAACGCATTGGTGATGTTCAGATTTCATCCAATGGAATGTATAGCGCATACACCATAAAACCATTTCGTGGTGACGGTTATTTGTTCATTGTCAATAATGAAACGGGTAAAAAAGACTCCATTGCTAGAGGAATTGAACCGCAATTCTCTGGTTTGAACTCCTATTTGGTCTTTAAAATTCATCCTGGTTTTGATACGCTTCGCAAAGTGGAATTGAACAAGATTGCCAAAGATAAATGGCCGAAAGACAGTTTGGGAATTTGGTTTTTAGCAAATGATTCTTTGGTGAAAATCCCGAAGGTCAAAGAATATAAAATCAGTAGTGAAGGTGACTTATTAGCTTACCTATCAACTACTAATGACTGGCCAAAAAACCACCTTTCTAAAAAAGAAAAGAAAAAAGAAGCGAAACTGGAAAAGAAAAATGGTGCTGTAAAAACAGATGGTAAACTCTTAACCATTTGGTCGCCATCCATGAAAAAAGCACAGCATTTCAGACATATACAGCAATTTGATTTAACCAAAAACGGGGCTTATCTCGCATTTGTGGAGCAACAAAAATTCAAAAAAGATTCCGTTCGCTTGTGTGTATTTACAAATGAAAACAATCAAGTTTGGAAAGCCGATAAACGCTTTGTAGAATTTTCTGGTTTGAACTTTGGTTTTAGCAATTCAAAATTAGTTGGTTTAGCAACCACAGATACAACTGAAAACAAGCGCTGGAATCTTTTTGCTTTTGATGCTGCCACTTCAAATTTTCAAGTACTCATTGACACTGCAACTCGATATGAAACCAACCGAGTAGTGAGTGACGCATTTAAACCAAAATTGATCAATAACGACAATGATTTGTTCTTCGGTGTTTGGGATCAACCCGAAGCACCTGTGAAAGACAGTTTGTTGGAAAGTGAAAAAGTGAAACTCGATTTGTGGCATTGGAAAGATGACCGCATGCAGCCACAACAGCTCAATGAATTGAAAGACGATCAAGAACAAACCAATCTATATGTCTATCATTTTAAAACGGGCAAAAGTGTTCAACTAGGTCGCGATAGTTTGGATATCAATTTAGGAAATCGTTCACAGATAAATACCCTTTTGGCTTCTTGTGAAGATATGTACCGCTTTCAAACATGGCATTCTCCCAATCCAGCGAATTATTATACGATTTCACTGGAAGATGGAAAATTGACTCCGCTTAGAGATGCTGTAAACTATGGAACGAATTTATCACCAAGTGGAAACTACTTTTCTTTTTGGAATGACAAAACTTTGAACTACTACGAATTTGATGTCAATGAACCGACAGAACATTGTATGACATGTGGTGTGAAATCAAATGTGCTTTCTGATTTGAATGGTATGCCTAGTGTACCGGATCCTTTGGGGTTGATTGGATGGACAAAAAATGAAAAGGGATTGCTTATTCAAGCTGAGCGTGACATTTTGTATTACGATGCAAAATCCCATAAAACGACTTCCATAACAGGGTTTTTAAGAGCTACTGATCGTGATACCAACTACAATTATTCCATCGTCAAACTGGAAAGTGATTCCCTTTATTTCGCTTCAGATTACAGCTTATTGACACAATTCAATAAAGAAACAAAAGCGATGAACCTGTACAAGATGAGTGGTGATTTTCCATTTATTCGCTATGAATTGCTTGCTGGATCAAATCACAATTACACGGCTTTCAAACGTGCAAAGAAAAGCAAGCATTTATTGTTTCAACGCCACTCCAACCTTGAATACCCTGATTTGTATGTCAGTAAGCAAGATGGATCTGGTGAAAAACAACTTTCAATGACCAATCCTCAACAAAGTTTATACAACTGGTCAACAGTAGAGTTGATAAAATGGACCAGCTATGAAGGGATTCCATTAGAAGGATTGATTTATAAACCCGAAAATTTTGATACGAATAAAGAATATCCCTTGTTGGTTTATTTCTACGAATTGTATGCTGATGAAATCCATAATCACTATGCACCTAAACCAACTGCATCTATCATTTTCCCAACAGAATATGCATCTGCTGGTTACGTGGTATTCATTCCAGACATTCGATACAAACCAGGACATCCTGCAAATGGTGCTTATGATTGTATCATGAGTGGAACGGATGCTGTTTTGAAAAAATACAGCAACATCGATTCTAAACGCATGGGGTTACAAGGACAAAGTTGGGGAGGTTACCAAACGGCACAATTGATTACCATGACCAATCGCTATGCAGCAGCAATGGCTGGAGCTCCAGTTGGAAACATGTTTTCAGCTTACGGTGGTATCCGCTGGGGAAGTGGTTATTCTCGTCAATTTCAATACGAACACCAACAAAGTAGAATTGGAAAAACCATCTGGGAAGCACCAGAATTGTACATAGAAAACAGTCCCATATTCCATTTGCCGAAAGTTCAAACGCCATTGTTGATCATGCACAATGACCAAGACGGAGCAGTTCCATGGTACCAAGGAATTGAATTGTATACCGGTTTAAGAAGATTGCAAAAACCAGTTTGGATGTTGAATTACAATGGGGATGATCACAACTTGATGAAAAACCCTAATCGTGTTGATTTGAGTATTCGCATGAGACAATATTTTGATTACTATTTATTGGGAGCTCCCATGCCACTTTGGTTGAAAGATGGAATTCCAGCAATTGATAAAGGAAAGAAATTCAATTATGAATTGATCGATAAAGAATAAAAAGCTTTGAAAATCAAAACGCGACTCTAGGGTCGCGTTTTTTGTATTACATCCAACTGAAATGAATCAGCGGACGAGTGTGAACCGTTTTAAACTCATCAACTGATAGATATCGTCGCTACAGAGCTAAAACTGGAATCATTCAACTATTCTTTGAGTAAAGATGAATTTGTTGTTTGATAGTTAGAAGTTACTTACAATGTGCTTAGTAATACCTAGTAGAAAAATATTTAAGCTTTATCAATGCACAAAATGGTATTTCCATCAAACAAAAAAGGCGCATCACTGCGCCTTTAAGTATATAATTAATGATTCATCAAGGAGCGATAAACACGCTTTCTTCTGAAGTTGTTTCTTGTTCTACTTTAATGATTCCTTCACCAGTCATGGCATCTTTACGAGCATCAATGTTTAATACAGCTACTCCTGCTTGACCTAATTGGTACACATCATTGAAGTTAAAAATAGCTTCACCAGAACCGTTTGTAGTTGTTGTATCAAACAAAACTACTGGTGGCGAAGTTGGAGTTGATGGTTCTCCAAATAAAACCACTTGAGCACCCACTACAGGTACATTGCTAGCATCGTAAACATAGATTTTAGCAATCGTATCTTTTTTCTTGCGACATCCTGTTGAAGACAACAAAACTCCAACCGTAAAGATGGATAATGCAATAATGGTTGTTGAAAATAACTTTTTCATAATTTAAGTAATCAAGGTTGTAAAAAAACGGTTTTTACAGAAGTAATGTGAGCTCTACATCTTACGTATTCTGTCCCTTCACTTAAGTTCTTAGTAGCTAAGATATCAAAATACCCAGTCTCTTCACCTTTTTCTAAACCGTCAAAAAATTCATCCATTTCGAAATAAGCAAAACCAGAACTATTCGTTAAAACAGTATCAACATATTCCGGAGTAGCTGGATTTGAATAGATGTCTGCGATGATGACAACTTTTGCATTCGCCATCAACTCATTGTTAGATGAACGAACAAATACCTTTAAAACAGAAGGATCTTTGTTTTTACATGCATTCAACACCAACAACATTGCTGTCAGTGAAACAAATCCTAATGTGCGCATTGCGTTACTCATACCTGTGTCTTTTCAGATGTAAATATAATCTTTTTCCAATTAATGATAGTTATCATCAAATTTGTACCTTCGTACCTTCCAAAGATTTCACTCTTAAACTGTAGTTGTACTAAAAAAGTTACACTTTCGTCACAACTCTGTTAATCAGACGTAAAATTGAGAAAAAGGTTGGATTTAATCGACATATGAAAGCACAAATTGAACAAACACGTATCGCCATTGAAGATTTTGTTATAACTGATGCAACTTCACTGGAGGCATTTCGCATACAATTTATTGGATCTAAAGGAAGCATCAAGCAATTATTTGGTGGACTGAAAGAAGTTCCCAATGAAGAAAAACGTGCAGTTGGTCAACTATTGAATGAATTGAGACAACTGGCTGAAGGAAAATTCGAAAGTTCAAAAGATGCTTTGGAAACTACAGAAAGCAATGACAGTACGATTGATGTTTCAAGACCAGGCGAACCAATTGCTTTAGGTGCTCGACATCCGCTTTCCATCGTTCGCAGTGAAATCATATCGATTTTTGAACGCATCGGTTATACCGTTTCAGAAGGGCCTGAAATAGAAGATGATTGGCACAATTTCTCCGCTTTGAATTTCCCGCCAGAACATCCTGCTCGTGACATGCAAGACACTTTCTTCATTGAAAAAGGAGAACGTGAAATGGCTTTACGAACACATACCTCTTCTGTTCAAGTGCGTGTGATGGAATCTTCTACTCCACCTATTCGAACAATTTCACCCGGACGCGTTTATCGTAACGAGGCTATTTCTGCAAGAGCACATTGTTTCTTCCATCAAGTGGAAGGATTATACATTGATAAAAATGTCTCTTTTGCTGATTTGAAACAGACATTGGATTATTTTGCAAAAGCCTTGTTTGGTGAAAAAGCTCGCATTCGTTTACGTCCTTCTTATTTCCCATTTACAGAACCTAGTGCTGAAGTGGATGTTTCTTGTACGATCTGTAATGCAAAAGGATGTAATGTTTGTAAACATACCGGTTGGTTAGAGATTTTAGGTTGTGGAATGGTGGATCCAAATGTATTGAAAGCTTCGGGCATTGACCCAGAAGTGTATACCGGTTTCGCTTTCGGAATGGGAATTGAACGCATTGCACAATTGAAATTCAAAGTCAACGATTTGCGTTTATACTCTGAAAACGATGTACGTTTCTTGAATCAATTTAAAGGTGTAAACTTCTAATTATGGGACTATTTAGATCCTCAACGCCTACTTTTCCATGGGTAGAGTTGACCAATGAAGCACAGTTACAGGAATTCATTGAACAATCTGTTAACACGCCCGTTTTATTGTTCAAACACAGCACGCGTTGTAGTATTTCTTCCATGGCTAAATCTCGCTTTGAGAAAAATTGGAAAGCAAATCCTGAACAATGTATCTGTGTTTACTTGGATTTAATTGCCTATCGCAACATTTCCAATTTGATCGAATCTACATTAAAAGTTGAACATCAATCCCCACAAGCCATCTTGCTGATCAACAAAGAAGTTGTATATTCAGCTTCGCACAACGGGATTGACGCCAACGAAATAAGCGAATTAATTTAAAGCATACTATGAAACGAATTGTTATAATCGCCCTTTTATTATTAGCCGTAGGAGCATTTATATTCGTCCCTTTAATGAAAGGTGGAGGAGCTACTGAAACTTCCATGGCTCAATTCAATTTTAAAGGAAACATACAAACCACTTTTGGCTCTATTCTACCTGTAGAATTCAAAGTGCCAGAAGGCATCAACAAAGTGGAATTGATTTACAACGATTCTGTTTTCCAACAATGGATTGCTCCAAAAGGGAATGTGAAATTTCCATTAGCTGCTTCTTATTATGGTGTTGGAACAAAAATGTTGGTTTTACGCTCTTATTTCAGTGATGGGACGAGCCTAGATGACGGTCATTTAGTGCGTGTAGTTTCAGATATTACTCCTGTTTTATCCAAAGCAAGCATTGTCAATTCATATCCTCACAATGCTACCAATTACACACAAGGATTGGAATTCAATGGTGATGTGTTGTACGAAGGTACAGGTGATCCAGGTCAACAAGGGAAAACTGTTGTTGGAAAAGTAGATTTGAAATCCGGGAATTTCTTAGATGCTAAAAACGGATTGGATCACAACTATTTTGGAGAAGGAATTACCATTTTTGGCAATGAATTGTTCCAAATTACATGGAAAAATCAAAAGTGCTTTGTGTACGATAAAAACACCATGCAATTGTTGCGTGAAAACTCCTATACTGGCGATGGTTGGGGATTGTGTAACGACGGTAAATACTTGATCATGTCGGATGGAACTGAACGCATCTATTTCCGCGATCCAAAAACATTTGGTGTGGTGAAAACCATTGAGGTGTATGACAACATGAATCCTAGAGTGAATTTGAATGAATTGGAATACATCAACAACCGCATTTACGCCAACGTTTACATGACAAATACCGTCTTGGTCATTGAACCCGGAACAGGTCGAGTTTTGGAAGAAATTGACGGTAGCGAATTGGAAGTGCAAGGTAAAAATGGCGGCGAAGTCATGAACGGAATTGCTTACCATGCTGCGAGCAATAAATTATACATGACAGGGAAATACTGGACGAAATTGTTTGAAGTAAAAATCAATCCCATCAAATGATTTCGCCCTACAACGACGAGTACTTCATGAAACAAGCTTATTTGGAAGCACAAAAAGCTTACGAATTAGGTGAAGTTCCAGTAGGTGCTGTGGTGGTGGTCAATCAACAAATTATTGCAAGAGCACACAACTTAACTGAACGATTGCACGATGTAACTGCTCATGCAGAAATGCAAGCTATCACGGCTGCAGCTGAATTTTTGGGTGGAAAATACTTGAAAGGTTGTACGCTTTATGTCACATTAGAACCTTGTGTGATGTGCGCAGGAGCATTGTATTGGTCGCAATTGGATAAAATTGTCTTCGCAGCACGCGATGAAAAACGCGGGGCAGGTCGTTTCGACAATGAATTGTATCATCCAAAAACGTTAGTTAGCAAAGGTCCTATGACCGAAGAATGCACACAATTGATGACTGAATTTTTTCAAGCAAAACGCAAATAAATGAACAAATTTTTACTTTGGAGCTTGATTAGCTTCTGTTCAATGGGGACTTGGGCTCAGAACACGATTGGAATGACCATCAATAAGTATAACAATTGGGGAACTGGTATTACGTTTTCGGATTACTTGAAAAACAATCCAGGGAATCCAGGTTTGGATAGTGCCACCCAAGCACCCGTATATGAAAATGCTACTAAATTCAATTCTGGTTTTTTAATTGGTGTGAATTACAAAATGCTTGGAACAGATACCAACTCTTGGAAAGGAAAATGGAGTAGAAACATCTCTTTTTATATTGGATATGGAGGAGGATCTAAAGCAAGTGCCTACCAACAACAAGTTTACGACATCAATCTTCCTTATACCAGCATTTTTTATGGCGATACAACAACCGTTTTGTTAGACAGTGTCGTAGAAGCATTTCATACTGTATCAGCAAGACAAGGTGTTTTTACCCAATTGGGTTTTGGTATGAACCGAGTGATTCGCACAAAATCGCGTGTTACATTTGAAATTGGTGCAGGAATTCATTTAGGTATGGGTCAATATGCTACCGAATACCAACATAATCGCTATTTCAACTACTTACAAGACAGCACGTTTAGTTACAGTTTTGTACAAGGTTCATCCACTACCTATCAGATGAATTTGAAATCAGAAAACTACTATACAGGTCAATTGGCATTGAATCTTGGAGTCATTTTCCCAATTGCAAAAGACGACGACAATTGGTGGGTAAGTTTACATACGGCAGTAGGTGTTGGTGGAATGTACTTAATGGACAAATTTTACACCCGCATGACCTTGGTTCCAACCTTGGGAGTCAATTATCGTTTGGGAAGTAAAGTACCAGTTGATGAGTATCGTTGATAATCCACTCTTTTGATTTGAACTAATATAAGATTGTTTCATCAAATGAACATGTTCATCACAATTGGCTTATTTCTTTTAACAAGCTTTTGCTTCGGACAAAACAATGAATCCCCCTTTGAAAACGGAAAATTGTGCGATTGTCCTTGCAACAAAACCTGGTTAATGGCAGAAGAAGAGATGGATTTATTGAAATTGGAATTGACAACGTTTGAACAAACAATCACCTCTCATAAACAAGACAGCCTTGTCAATTTAAAGAAAAAATACACAAAAAAGTACATGATGGTTTATACCATTTGGAATGAAAAAGACAATCAAGGGAAACAAGTGTGTGTTCAGCAAACAGCTTTTACGCCAGCATATTTAGATCGTTCGAACCAAGCAGTTGTTTACACTTCATTTGGAGGAAAACACATCAAAAGTACGTATGCTGTCAATCATGGAGAGAACAAAGCTTCAACGACCTATTACATTGAATATTACGAGTTGGAAGAATAGTTTAGCTATTGACTTTATTACTAAAAAATGATCGTTTAAAATAAAAAAGTTAACTTCGAATCGCCTTTGTAGCAACGTTTATTTTAATAAAACACATGCAAATTGCTCAAATGTGATATACAAAAATGAAAAATCAATCAGATGAATAAAAAATTAGGATTAAAAGTTTTACTTCAAAACCCTGTTGCAGTTATCATGGAGGGTATTCGTGCTCGACAACATGAATACTTTAGAAAAAAAGCAATCGCTGAATACAACATTGATAAACTTCCTACGATTGATTTATTGGATTTAGTTCCTCATTTAAATGAAACACTAGGAACATACAGTTTCCTTACTGGAACTTCAATGATTACGGATTTAGTTTTGCTAAAATCACTTGCACGAAAATTTGACAACTGCGCTTACTTAGAAATTGGTAGCTGGAGAGGTGAAAGTATAGTAAACATCAATGATGTAACCAGTGACACCACATCTTTGACTCTTTCTGAAGCGGAAATGAAAGCTTTTAATTTTAGCCAAGAATTCATCAACGTTCATGGAATTTTCTCGGATCATATTCAAACCATTCGAAAAGTTGAACACGATTCTCATACCTACGATTTTAGCAAACTTGATAAGCAATTCGATTTAATGTTCATCGATGGTGATCATTCTTATGAGGGCGTCTTGAATGACACAAAAAAAACGTTCCCGCTTCGCAAAGATGAAACGTCCATCATGGTTTGGCACGACTACGGATTTGATGCTGAACAAGTGCGTCACAGTACCTTGAAAGCAATCTTAGATGGTATTCCAAAAGATAAACACAAAAACTTGTACCATGTTTCAAATACCATGTGTGCGGTCTATATCGAAAACTGTGACTTGCCAACTTATTATTCTAAGTTTCCGAGTTATCCAAACAAAAAATTCTCTTTGACAGTTTCAGCAGAACCTTTTAAAGGAACAAAACATTAAAAACTATTTTACTAAATAAATCACAGTAAATGGTCAGAATGATTTCTAACCATTTACTGTTAAACTCAGTATTCATTCAAAGAAAAAACGAATGAGCAAAGTCAACATCTTATTCATTTTCTTCTTAACTATTCTTTTAAATTCCTGTATCAATTCCGAACGCAAAGGATTGTCTAAAAAAGAACGTCATTACGGACCAACTATCACTCTCAATAATTGTGAAACAAGTTGTCCAACGGATTTAATGATCATCACCAAGCATCTTCAATTCGACTATCTATACAATGAAATGGTGCATTTCAGTGACAGTATTTTAGGTGGACCAATAACAAACGCAATCAAACATACACTGAGTAATAAATTGCATTCAACTTTCTTTCCATTCGAACAAACCATCAAGGATTCCAATTTATTGATTGATCAAATCAATCTGTGGAAAATAGCAGATGTTGACGCTTATTTTTCGAACAACAACATTACGCCAATGCAATTAGATTGGAAGAAATGCATACAATACGATTCTCCCATAATCATCTATAAAACTGTTGGAGATTGGGAGATTACTCAAAAAATTACTTGTTGTATTTCACCAAATTGGAAAGCAATTGGTCAGTTTAAAACGGTAGAGAAACATCCTTCAAGTATTGAGGTTTATCCCTATTTTGGTTATGATAACCAGTTGCGTTTTCAATACAAATTAACGGTCAGAAACAAAATAACAGGTAAAAAAGAAGCCTATCAATTCACACGAATGGATACTTGTAGAGAATATACCATGATGGATTTTGAAGTGATGAACATTTTGAATAATGAAACAAATAGAAATCGCGTTTCAGATCCATCGAAGAAAGTGCATTACATGAAAGAGTATGAAAACTAGTGCATGTGAAATTTTCCATCTCCAAATAATTTTATAAAATTATGTGGAACCCCTGATTTTGTTAGCCTACAGCACTTATTAACCATATTAAAATAACAAAGTTTTATTCACTTTTTATATGACGCTTTCACATTTCAAAAGCGAATAGTATTTTCACTTGCTTTATTTGAACCTTATGAACGCTACCGTTAACCATTTTCTGGATGCATTAAATCATCCTTTTCGACTCGAAATAGATCGTTTGCGAAGTATCATTTTGGCTTCCTCTCCTCTACTTTCTGAAAACATTAAGTGGAATGGACCCAATTATTCAGTTGAAGATGAAGACCGAATCACCATGCGCGTTCATCCACCCAAACAACAAGTGCAATTGATTTTTCATCGTGGTGCTAAAAAACAAATGCAACCTCAAGAAAGACTAATTTCAGATCCTTCTGGTATCTTGGTTTGGAAAGAAAATGATCGAGCTATTGCAACTTTTCAGTCTTTAGAAGCAATAGAACATGCAAAAAATGCATTGACAACCATCATCCAATCTTGGATTCAAGCCTCTCAATCTTAAACGATGCATACAAGCGAGCTACACAACGAACGCATGGCTAAAATGACTTTTGCTTCTGTTTATCCTCTTTATTTAACCAAAGTGCAGAAAAAAGGACGGACAGAAAGCGAATTACAAACGGTCATCGAATGGCTAACAGGCTTTGATGTTTCAATGCAGCTCCAAATCATCGAAGAAAACATCAATTTTGAAACTTTTTTCCAACGAGCAAGCTTGCATCCCAATGCTTCACTCATCAAAGGAACCATTTGCGGCTATCGAATAGAGGAAATTGAAAACGAGTTAACCAGAAAAGTACGCTATCTCGACAAATTGGTGGATGAATTAGCGAAAGGAAAAACATTGGAGAAAATATTGAGGTAAGTGACAAAAAAGAGTTCATTTATTCAAAGAATCCACTTAAATCGTTAAATACAACCAATGGTTGTCATTTTTAACCAAAAGTAGTCGATATACAACCATTAGTAGCGGTTTTTTTGTAGCTTCACCCAAGCGACTAACATAGATTTGCAACATCACTTTAAAACAAGGTCGTATGTTAACAACAAAAATCATCGGTACAAGAATTACTGAAGCACGAAAAAAAACAGGTATCTCGCAAGCAGACTTGTCAGAACAATTGTTTATCAGTCCGCAAGCAGTGGGCAAATGGGAGCGCGGGGAATCTCTTCCAGACATCATTACTTTGCATCGTTTGGCAGATATTCTAAAAGTGGATCTCAACTATTTTGCTTCTGGAGCAGTACCCAATTCAACCACAGATACTGAGAAAGTAAGCTTGATTGAACCAACAGATGAAAAATCCGACAAAGCCAAACGATTGGATTGGAACATGTCGAACGGAAATTGGGTGGATGCTGATTTCTCTGAAATGAACAACTTGCACGATCGTTTGAGTGCTTCCAACATGAAAAACTGTAAGTTCAACGGTTCTGACTTATCGGGACTTTTACTAAAAAGCAACAACATCGATCACTGTGATTTCTCCCATTCAATGATCCACGATTGTCAGTTTCAACGCTCAAACATTGCCAATAATTCGTTCAAACAAGCTGCTTTGAATGGAAGTTCTTTCACTTCGAGTTACGTCTATGGCTGTGATTTCACTGGTGCAGACTTAACAGATGTTTCCATGAAAAATGGCGGATTTACAGGAACAAAAGGGAAAGCAGCTACACCAGAACACAACACCATCGCTGATGCTATCTGGAAACGCACATCATTTGTCAATTCGCAGTTAGCAGATTTGATCATCAAAGGAACCATCGAAGATTGCGCTTTTGAAAGTTGTTCTTTTACAAGAGTGGTGTTTCAAGATTGCACGATTAAAAATACCTTTTTCAAACACAACAACTTGAAACGCGTTCAATTCATCAACTGCAAAGTAGATCGCTTGACCTACGAGTTTTTAAAAATTGGAAAAGCAGACTTGAGTGGAGTAGAAATGATGGCATAAACGATTTTTATCACATGGAACAAAAAGATTATTTAACCCGGCAAATCGAACAGATGGCTTTGGTTTTGAGCAAACTTATTGGTAGATTATTGAACGATGATGATACACCTTCAATCGATTTTGAAGAAAGCACTTCATTTCAGGAACTTGAAACGGAATTGAACATCGATTTTCATGCTTTGATTGCCTTATCGAATGATGCTTTTTTAGATAAACTGTTGAATGAACATCATTTTACAACGGCTCATTTCGAGTCGCTTGCAGAAGTTTTCTATTTAATGCTAACCAAAAAAGAATCAAACAATCAAAAGTTACTCATAGAAAAAGCGCTTTTGATTTATGCTTATTTAGAAAAAAAGGAAGCGATTTATTCTACTAGCAGACAACAGAAAATTGAAACTCTGGAACGTTTAAGTCAAAATAATAGTTAATTGAAAAAAGGTTTTAATACTTATGAAAACACATTCAACCAATTACTTCAACACATTTATAGAAATAGCTGAAGATACGAAAGTGGCTAGTGGTACGATTCCTCCATCCAAAAGTGACAAAAAAACCATCGCTGAATTGCAATACCAACTCATTGCAAAGCACCCTTATGTTTTTAGTTCAGATGATGTGTTATTCCAAGTATTTGCTGAAAGAAACGAACTCTCTTCCTCCGAATTGGTAGCAGCAAAAACAGCCTTTTTCTCGAAAGGTCAAGCTTGTTTTAGAGCATCTCCACTAACTAAAAGTTACGGTTTTGGAGTACACAGTAATTCGGAAGGGAAGATTGCTCTTTTTCCTTGTGAAAGTGACGCTTATCAACAATTTTTGGAAGATCCTGCTATTAAAAAAGTGAAAGCAATGAAATCGAAAAGATAGGTCAACCACTAAGCCTTTCTTTTCTTCCACAATCCTGAAAAACTTGCCTTTTATAAAAAAACAGGTCCTTGTATCCTAAAAGCACCTACTTTCGCTTCAAAGGGAAGTTATGAGCAACGTGATTCTTCAGATCAACAATTTACAGAAGAACTACAAAGAAATTAAAGCTGTAAAAGGCATTTCTATTGAAGTTCAGAAAGGACAGATCTACGGTATTCTGGGACCGAATGGAAGTGGAAAAACCACCACATTAGCAATTATACTGGGAATTTTAAAAGCCAGTGAAGGTTCTTTTTCGTGGTTCGGAAAAGGTGATGCAGATGAAAATCGCTTGCGCATTGGAGCTTTGTTGGAAACTCCCAACTTCTACCCCTACCTCAATGCCATCGACAACCTGAAAATTGTTGCGCGTATCAAAGGCGTTGAAAATGAAAAAGAAGCTATCTTGTCTGCATTGGAACAAGTGGATTTAATTTCCAGAGCAAAATCAAAATTCAGAACCTATTCCTTGGGGATGAAACAACGTTTGGCCATTGCTGGGGCGTTACTCTCGAATCCTGAAGTATTGGTATTGGATGAACCTACTAACGGTTTGGATCCACTCGGAATTGCCGATATCCGCAACCTCATCAAACGCATTGCAAACGAAGGAAGAACGGTTATCATCGCTTCTCATATTTTGGATGAAATGGAAAAAATCTGTACAGATGTATCCATCATGCGCCATGGTGTGATATTGAGACAAGGACCTTTGAAATCCATCATCGACTTCAACGAACACATCATCATTCGCAGCAAAGACTTGGAAACAATCAAATCGGTTCTGCAACCGCACATCTTGAAAGTCATCAATGAAAACTTGGAAGATTTAGAATTTACTAGTTCGATGAGCAGTAAAGAAATCAACGAATTCCTAGCACAAAAAGGCATTTATTGCGATGAATTATACGTTCGCAAACAACGATTAGAACAAGCATTTTTAGAAATTATAGAGGCATGAAACAGTTACTTTCAATCGAGTGGATCAAACTGAAAAAGTTATCCGCATTGCACATCATCACCTTGATTTACATTGTTATGGTGCCTGCTTGGATGTTTGCCATGAACTTGTGGTTTGGTCAGTTAAACAAAGCCATTCCACTTTTCCCTAACACCAAAACCTTGTGGTCGTTTCCAACCGTTTGGCGTTTTGTGACGTATTCAGCGAGTTGGTTTACTTTTTTATACTGCATTGTCGTGGTCATCATTACAACGAATGAATTTACCAATCGCACCATGCGCCAACACATCATTGATGGTTTGACAAAAGGGAAAGTGATTGCTGCAAAATTCTTGGTCTTGTTGTTTTTAGCGGTGTTTGTGACCCTGGTTGTATTCCTTACAGGTTTCTTTTTTGGTGCTTCACAAAGTGAATCCATTGATTTGTATTCCAACATCCATTATGTCTTCCTCTTTTTCTTGCAAACCTTGTGTTATTTTGGATTGGCTTTTTTCATTTCCATTTTAATCAAACGTCCTGCTTTATCAATTTTGATCTACATGGGTATTCAATTCATCGAATTCATTATTGGTTTTTTCCTTCCACAATGGATCTATACCTACATGCCGATGAACAACATTGCTAAATTGACTCCACTTCCTTTCTTCGATGGATTGGTGAAAAAAATGGAAGAGGATAAAGGTGAATCGTTGATCATCTTAGAAACATGGCAGATCATGGCCGTAGCAGGAATTGCAATGCTGATTTTCTATCTTTTGGCCTATAGCAGATTGAGACGCAAGGATTTGTAAGCAAGAAAAAAAAGTGTAACTTGTGTGGCAAATTATAAATTGCTACTATGAAACACATGCTACTTACTGGAATGTTAGGACTATCCGCCCTATCATTTGGACAAACAACACTATTATCAGAAAACTTTGAAAGCGGAAGTGGAAACTGGACATTGAACGGTGGCTCCGGCAACAATCAATGGATCTTGAATGCAGAATATCTTGGTTTTTCTGGACTTATAAACAATACACCAGACCAACCTGCTAGTTTCACTGGTGGAGTGAATTCGACCTATATGCACATTCACAATACGGATGTCTGCAGTTTTTTAACAGTTTGTAACTCAAATTTCGATACCGGTTCGTCCAGTAATCAAACTGTAACAATGGCTTCTTCTGTAAACACATCAGGATACAATACAGTGACCCTTTCTTTTTGGTATGTGTGTGCTGGTTCTACTGGAACTGCTTATGGTACCGTTGAATATTCTACAGATAATGGATTAACTTGGACTTCAACTGGAACCAATTATCAAAATGTATCGGTATGGACGCAAGAAACAGTAACAATGCCCGCTTGGAGTAATATTTCTCAACTAAAATTCCGCTTTAAATGGCAAAATACAGGAACTACTGGAAACGATCCAGCTTTTTCAATTGATGAATTAACAATTGAAGGTTCAACAGGAAGCACTGCTTCAGTAAGTACAAATGCTATCACCACACAAAACTGGTGCTACAACGATGTCATCAATTTAACTGTTCCATTTACCGTTACTGGAACGATGAATGTTGGAAACATTTACACAGCTCAATTATCCGATGCAAGTGGATCATTTGCTGCTCCAACAACTATTGGAACGTTGAATTCAACTGGAACAGGAGCACAATCACTTTTATGTTCCATTCCTGGAGGAACACCAGCAGGAAACGGTTATCGCATTCGTGTGAATTCATCCAATCCTGCAACTATAGGTGCCGACAATGGAACCAATTTAGTCATGCATGCTTTGCCATCTGTGAGTGTATTGGGAAATCCAGTTTCAGGAACCATTTGTTTAGGAGCATCGATTGCTTTACAAGCAAGTGGAGCTAGCAGTTACATCTGGACACCATCAACAGCTTTGAGTAATATTGCAACGGCTGCTACTTCAGCAAATCCAACTGATACCATTACTTATACAGTAATCGGAACAGATCAAAACGGTTGTAATGGAACGGCAAATTACACCGTAAATGTGGTGAATTGTGCGGGAATTGAGGAAGCAAACCAAGTGAATTTCACCGTTTCGCCCAACCCAACAACTGGAACAATCCAAATCAGCAGTGAGTCAACTTCTACCATTGATCAAGTGTTTGTAGTAAATGCTTTGGGACAAAAAACGAAAGTTGCATTCAACAACGGTTCCATTTCATTGGATGCTTTTGCTGCAGGAGTTTACACTTTAGTGATTGAACATTCTACTGGCGAAAGTCAAGTGAGAGTGGTAAAGCAATAAAACAATAGAAAACTTTAAAAGGAAGGCTATCAGTTATTGACTGGTAGCCTTTTTTTGTGAAAACATGTAACCATTTTCAATTCTCCGTTATACTGCTACTCTCTTATTTCCTCTTCTTATGAAACGATCCGTTCTCCTTTTGCTAGCAACTGTAGCGTTAGCAAATTTCAGTTTCAGTCAATACAAGCCTTTTTACAGAGGTGCTGTAGGCGTTCGCGCTGGTTCTGAAAGTGCCACTTGTGGTCTCACTGGCAAAATTTTTCTTTCTCAACACGGTGCTTTGGAAGCAATCATCGGTTATGCCAATGGTGGTGTTGCTGGAACCTTGTTGTTCGAACAACATTTACCGCTATTTGGAATCAAAGAATTTCAAATGTATTATGGCGCTGGTGCACATGTGTATGCAAAATCAGGTTATGACAACTACACGGAAGTAGATTCTCGTACGCTTGTGTACAAAGAAGGCGGCACAGCTTATGGCGCGGATGCCATTATCGGTTTGGAATACAAGTTCACCGCAATTCCTGTAGCTGTCAGTTTGGATCTTAAACCGTACTTTCAATTCAATCAAGCAGGTGGATTCAATGCGGCTGTCGACAAATCAATTGGTTTGAAACTGACGTTTTAAGCGGTTGTGGGTCGGGAGATTTTGTATTTTTGTACCATGTCTTACGTCCCACACACTATTTGTGCTTTATCCACTGCGCCAGGAATGGGCGCCATTGCACTGATTCGATTATCAGGAGCAGATGCATTGTCGATTGCTTCCAATATTTGTGGGAAAGATTTAACTTCCGCTCCTTCACACAGTGCCCATTTTGCACGAATCCGCAAGGAAGACAACAGCATTTTGGATGAAGTGGTGATGACCATTTTCCATGAAGGCAAAAGTTTCACGGGTGAAAACACCGTCGAAATTGCTTGTCACGGTTCGGTGTACATCCAACAAATGATCTTGAAACGCTTGTTGGAAGTGGGTTGTCGAATGGCGGCTCCGGGTGAATTCACTATGCGTGCTTTCATGAACGGTAAAATGGATTTGTCGCAAGCAGAAGCTGTGGCGGATTTGATAGCATCGGAAAGCAGCAAGGCACACGAAGTGGCGATGAACCAAATGCGTGGTAATTTCTCCAATGAATTGCGCGATTTACGTGAAAAACTCATCCACTTTGCTTCCATGGTAGAATTGGAACTCGATTTTGCAGAAGAAGACGTGGAATTTGCAGATCGTACACAATTACGAGCTTTGGTAGATGAAGTCTTGGCCTACATTGCCAAACTGATCCGTTCCTTCGAATTGGGGAACGTACTCAAAAACGGTGTGCCTGTTGCCATCGTTGGAGCACCCAACACTGGAAAAAGCACCTTGTTGAATCAGTTATTGGGCGAAGAACGCGCTATCGTGAGCAACATTGCTGGAACCACGCGCGATGTGATTGAAGAAACCTTGAACATCGACGGCATTTTGTTTCGCTTGATTGATACCGCTGGTATCCGCGAAGGAGCCGACACCATCGAAGCGATTGGGATCGAACGTTCGCATCAAAAAATCCAACAAGCAAAATTGGTAATGGTGATGAGTGATTTCAGTGAAATGGAATCTGCGGCAGAGCAACACGCATCCATGGACCCAAAAGAAGCCTTGGAATGGGCAACAACATTAACAGCTCAATACCCTGAAAAACGAATTGTCGTGATTGGCAACAAAGCCGATTTGCGCTTGGATAAAAACGCAGCATTCACTGGAGAAACAACAGTAAATTTCATTCCACTTTCTGCCAAAACAGGAGAAGGATTAGATACTTTGAAAACCTGGTTGAGCGCACAAGTCCTCAATGATTTCAATACGCAAACAGACACTATCGTTTCCAATGCCCGCCATTTGGAAGCCTTGGAACGTGCTCAAAACAGTTTGTCAGCAGCCAAAAACGGACTTGAAACAGGCATCACCGGCGATTTTGTAGCGATGGACATCCGCCAAGCACTCTTTGATTTGGGCAGCATCACTGGCGATATCAGTACAGAAGATTTGTTGGGAAATATTTTTAGCAAATTTTGTATTGGGAAGTAAGTTGTTTTTCTTTTGTATGTTTGTTAACTATTTTGAAACAAAATGGAAAAAATATTTTTACTGTATTTAATATTTGTTACCTCATTTACTTTTGGTCAGACTGCTGAAGAATATATAAGCAGAGGTAATTCAAAAATTTATATCAAAGACTACAATGGATCAATTGTAGATTACAGTAAAGCAATTGAGGTGGATTCTAATTTTAGTCTCGCGTATTACAATAGAGGTATTTCTAAATATAATTTACAAAATTATAACGCAGCTATATTAGATTATGATAAAGCTATTGAATTGAATCCTAATTACAGTGATGCATATACAAATAGAGGTCTTTCCAAATTTAAATTACAAGACGAAAAAGGAGCCATTGCAGATTACAATAAAGCTATTGAGATAAATCCTAATAATAGTGTTGCGTATTACAATAGGGGGTTTACAAAATATGCATTACAAAACTACAGAGATGCCTTAGCAGATTTCACTAAAGCAATTGAATTAAATCCAAATTATATTGAAGCTTATTCCAGTAGAGGTAACACTAAATCTAAATTAAAAGACGATAAAGGAGCAATTGCAGATTTCAACAAAGCTATTGAGTTAAATCCTAATTTTGGTGATGCCTATTATAACAGAGGTAGTTCTAAAAATTCATTACAAGATTACAAAGGAGCTATTGCAGATTTCAATAAAGCTATTGAATTAAATCCTAATTTTAGTGATGTTTATATCAATAGAGGCAATACCAAATATACATTACAAGATTTCAAAGGAGCCATTATAGATTACAACAAAGCTATCGAGTTAGACCCCAATAACATCATTGCTTATAACAATAGAGGTAGTTCTAAAACTAAATTAAAAGACGATAAAGGAGCCATTGTAGATTTCAATAAAGCTATTGAATTAAATCCTAATGATAGTGACGCCTATTTCAATAGAGGTAATTCAAAATTTATTCTACAAGACAACAAAGGTGCCATTGCAGATTTCAACAAAGCGATTGAGTTGAATCCTAATTATAGTCTTGCTTATTACAATAGGGGTTTAACTAATTACCGTATACAAAACTATAAAGGAGCTTGTTTAGATTGGAAAAAAGCTAGGGAATTAGGAATTGGAGAAGCTTCTGAATTGATTAAACAGTATTGTAATTAATCAATGAAACATAATCAAATCATTTTTAAAGACTGTATTTGCTGCCAAATTCATTTCTTACAGTTTAATAAGTACTAAATCCATTTGTATATAAATACTTCACTTACTGTATTGGGAAGTTGAAACGAATTCTAATAAAGCTTAATCTCTTTTCACAAACACTTTATCAGAATAGGCCTCTATAGATTTTCCTACACCACCAAGGCGCAGTTTGGAACTGTCTT
The DNA here is from genome assembly GCA_020849495.1 of Fluviicola sp. Taxonomy (GTDB): domain Bacteria; phylum Bacteroidota; class Bacteroidia; order Flavobacteriales_D; family Crocinitomicaceae; genus Fluviicola. The sequence continues at coordinate 17,485 of JADLGD010000118.1, read as the reverse complement.
TAAAACTTTTCTCATTCGATTCTTCTATTGGTAGCAAAGGCATTGATCTGTTCACTTTCGACTTACTTGCTTTTTTAGTTGAAGACATTGTACAAGCATTAAAGATTAAGAACAGAACAACAAAGACAACATTTACTTTATTCATTTGATTGGAAATTTACGAAGTCATTGAATGATATGATTTGAGCATTTTCCTTGTAATAAACAACTGATTTTTTATGGCTTTTCAGCTTTTTTTTGTGACCGTTAAAAATAAGTTCTTTTGAGTCACAAAACATTTCAAAAGTAAATCTAAGATAGTTCAAATAATATGCAGTGTCTTGAGTAACAACCCCGTTTTTAAATTTCAAATTGGAATTATTTATCAAATCGACTATTTTAAGTTGAAAGTCATCAAGTTTCATATCATGAAAATCAGTATTCTGATGGCATTCTTTGACATATCCATTGGAATCTAGATAAATATTAAAATCAAAGACATATCGACTTTTATATTTTTTATCTGTGAAATCATATTGTTTTGATAATCTTTTTGCTTTACGTTGAATTGTAGGGGTTAAAACTTCATTCTCAAAGAAAAAGGAGTATTGGATAAAACGATTAAATTCTTGAGCATTTTTTACTTGAATTGAATCTTGTGAGAATAAAGGAGATGCTTTGAAAAACATCAATACAGTCAATATAAAATTGAACCCAAGCTTTCTTTCTAAAACAAAACAATTCATTTCTAACAACTTTAATCAAAAATAGCATTTCCTCGATTGCTTTACCACTAATACGCGAATTTGAAGGCGCATACCTGACGCCATTTCACTAGTTACAATAATTAAAAGCGACCGCCTGTCCCGAGAGGAACGATTTGGGGTAGGCACTTTAAACATTTGTGACTTCGTGGTATATCATTTCCCACTAAGACGCGAATTTGAAGGCGCATACCTGACGCCATTTCACTAGTTACAATAAAAAAAAGCGACCGGTAGGCGCTTTAAACATTTGTGTCTTCGCGGGAAAAGCAAATATAGATAACCTAGTTAGAGCATCCCTCCAAACCTTTCTTTTCATTGCTTGTTATAACTAAAAAAACATGTCTTTGAAAAGTTTACACCGTACTGATATTGAACAAATGAACCGTATTGATCGCCTGAACTTGGTGAACAGTTGTACGGGTTACAAATCTGCCAATTTGCTTGCAAGCATCAGTAAAACGGGCAAAACAAACGTAGCGGTATTTTCCAGTGTCACGCATTTGGGGAGTGATCCGGCACTAATTGGCTTCATTCTTAGACCCACAACGGTTCCGCGTCATACTTATCAAAACATCAAGGAAACCGGTTTTTTCACCATCAACCATATATCCAAAGATCAATTTGAAGACGCACACCACACTTCAGCTGCCTATCCTTTTGATATCAGCGAATTTGATAAAACGGATCTCGAAGCGGTTTTTTACGATGAGTGCTCGGTTCCATTTGTGAAAGGAAGTCCCATCCAATTGCTTTGCAAGTATGTAAATGAATACCTCATCGCCGAAAACGGTTGCATCCACGTCATCGCATCCATCGAGGCCATTTATTACGAAAAAGCAATCTTAAGTGAAGACAAATGGTTGCAGTTGGACAAAGGAAATGTTGTTGCTATCAATGGCTTGGACGGTTATGCCCTTCCTCAATTGTTGAAACGCTTGCCTTATGCAAGACCGAAAAACTAAGTGTTTTTATATATTTCTCCTTATTTCTAACACTTCAATATTTAAATTCACCTTTAAGTTCTGTACATATTCTAAAAATGCTTTACCACTAAGACGCGAATTTGAAGGCGCTTACCAGACGCCTTGTCTTTTATTATCAACAAATAAATAGCTGTGAAAACACAAAACAAACTTGTTTTTGCTTTTAATCATCAAAATGCGTCCGGTAGGCGCATATTCTTTTGTGCTCACGTCCCGATTCTTCGGGATCGCGGGAAAATCAAAAAGGTGAATTTTCCAAGCAAGTTCGAGCATCACCTCCCGACCATACAAAATTGCAATCTATTCCTTGGACGGTTATGCCCTTCCTCAATTGTTGAAACGCTTGCCTTATGCAAGACCGAAAAACTAAGTGTTTTTATACTTTTTCAATTCTTGCTTGTAGTGCAACAAAAATTCATGAAAAGCATTGTCAACTGCTTCAGACCAGTGATTGGTCATTCCTCCTTTTTTTGCGTCTCCTGCAATTTTCACTCGCCAAAGCACTTCTTTAGATGCATTGTCAAAAAAGACAACATCGATGAAAGCGCGTTCCACAGATTTTTCAAATGCTTCCACTAAAACAACAAACCCAACTGTACCTGCATCTCCTTTTGTTTCATAGGTTTTTACAATCTTTCGAATGGAATCCAAAGTCAATGGATGACGCTCAAATGTGACCCAAGTTCCTTTCTTTGATTGAAAAGAACGCTGCACTTTTTCACGGTTCAAATAGGTTGTTTTTTGGAAAGTTGATGAAATTTCATTCAAATCGTACCAACTATTTTCAAAACTACTGATCCAAGGAGCAAAGTAAGTTGCAATTTCTGCTTCTGTTCCCACTTTATCTGCCTCCACATATTCAAGCGGACTGTAATCTATTCCGTAAAAGGTGAAGTTTTTGGCAGCGAATACTTTTTTGTATTGAAGGGTATCTTTTTTCAAAATCTCATTCTGAGCATGACAGAATTGATTCGTTAAAAACAGTAATGATAAGGTGATAATGATTGATTTCATCAATGTATGGTATTAATTCAATCTCAAAAATAATTGAAGCGATTGAAACTAAAAAACTTTTGCATTCATTCTTGGTAAAATCCATCGTTATTCACAACTTGAAACAATGTCAAAACTGCTCTAGGGTTTACAACCCTAGACGGGTCCACAACTTTTTTTGAGTTAGATTAAAGCACACGCACGCGAAAAAACTGCTTCACCAAGTAAAAAACTACTCCAATAAACCCATTCTCGATGACAAATACACAAACGGTGATTTGAAGTTGATAAAAGTTCTTATCTTTAATCATCAGTTTTTCAAGCATGTATAAATTACTACTACTTTCCGCTTGTTTAGTCATGGGTCATCAATTACTTTCCCAAGGTTTTCAAGTCAATTTTCAAGGACAAAAACAACAAGGAATGGGACTTGCTGGAACCGCTTTGATGGACGATGGCTCTTCGCTTTTTTTCAATCCAGGAGGCGCTAGTTTTGTGCAAAAAGACCAAATCAATTTGGGTTTTTCACCTATTTTCTCCAATACATTGTTTGTGGATTCTGCAACGGGCCAAGGATTTCGTACCAATTCCCCAATGGGAACTCCCTTTTCTGCTTACGGTTTGTTTTCCATTAAAAAAGTAGATGGTTTAAAATTGGGCTTAGCAGCTTACACCCCTTTTGGAAGTACGGTAGAATACGAAGATGCTTGGATTGGTCGCTTTGCTCTTACACGTTTGCAACTGAAAACAATCTTTATTCAACCTACGGTTTCGTACAAAATCAACGATCATTTTGGAATCGGAGCTGGTTTTGTCCTGAGTACGGGTAGTGTGAACCTTCAAAAAGACATTCCTGTTCAAGATGCTTCCGGTACTTATGGTCATGCTGAATTGGATGGCAAAGCGCTCGGTTATGGATTCAATGTAGGAGTTTATGCTAAAATCAATGAGCAATTCAGTGCAGGGTTGACTTACCGTTCACAAGTGAACATGGAGGTGAAAGAAGGATCTGCAGATTTTACCGTTCCAGCTTCATTAACTGCTAATTTCCCTGATGGACCGTTTACCTCTTCGCTCCCTTTGCCAAGTGTTACTACACTCGGATTGGCTTACACTCCCAACGAAAAACTATCCATCGTTTTGGATGTCAATTATGTAGGCTGGAAAGCTTACGACACCTTGGCTTTTGATTATGCTACAAACACAAGTAGTTTAGTGGATACCAAATCGGCACGTAAATACGAAAACATCGTTGCGTTCAGAGCAGGTGTGGATTATAAAATCACTTCAAAAATTGCTGCTCGTATCGGTGGCGGTTACGGTATTTCTCCTATTCAATCGGGATACGTTACACCGGAGTCGCCTGACAACAACCGCGTTTATGGAACCTTGGGACTTGGCTATCAATTGAATGAGCATTTTAAATTGGATGCTTCGTTTTATGCGACAAAAATTGAACGTACAGATCGCAACTTGGAAAGCGGTTTGAGTGGCACTTTTACCACCATTGCCTTAGCTCCTGGAATTGGTTTAACTTATAACTGGTAATCATGAAAAGAACATTACTATTTGGAACACTTTTATTGGTTGGACTGATTGCATGTAAACCAAAATACGAAGCTCCCGAAGCAGATGCAGGTGAATTAGATCCATCGCGTTTTGTAATGATTGGCGGAGGACACAGTGCGGGTTACATGGATGATGCCTTGTATTACGATGGACAACAAGCATCTATTGCCAACTTGATCAGCATGCAATTGGGTGAAGTGGGAGGTGGAACATTCTACCAAGCACTGATGCAGTCCAATTCTGTTGGAATCAATCTCCAAGGATTGTCGCGCACGAAATTGGGTTATAAAACAGATTGTTTGGGTGTGAGTTCGCTTTCACCTGTTCGATTGGCAAGTGCTGGAGATGTTAACGCATGGAATGATAACTTGTACAATGCAGCTCAACCATTTGGAAATTACAGCATTCCAGGAATGGCTATCCAAGAGGTGAATCAAATCGGATATGGAGATGCGTTGAATGTCAATTACAATCCATTCTTCAAACGCATGGCACAAACAGCTAATTCAACCGTTCTAGGTGATGCAATGACTGCCAACCCTAGCACTTTTGCATTGATGTTGGGCATCGAAGATGTTTTACCTTATGTGAAAAAAGGGGCCAGTACAGGAAGTATGACATCAACAGCGAACTTTGAAATAGCTTATCAAACCATTCTTACTGCGCTTACAATTAATGGTGCAAAAGGGGTTGTTACAACGATTCCAGACGTGACCGATTTTCCTTATTTCATCACCATTCCTTACAACGGTTTGAATTTGGATTCGGCAAAAGCAGCTTCGTTGAATCAAATTTACAATCCGCTTGGGTATTCATTTGTGGTGGGAGCGAATCCCTTCATGATCGAAGATCCATCTGCAGGAGCTTTTGGTGTGCGACCAATGCAACCGGGTGAATTGTTGCTCCTTTCAGTTCCACTTGATTCAGTGAAATGCAATCAAATGGGATCCATTTATCCTCTGAGAAATGAATTTGTTTTGACCTTGGATGAATTGGCGGACATACGATCTCAAATCAATGCTTACAATGCAAGTATTTATTCCTTGGCACAAAACAATCAATTGGCAGTTGCCGATATTCGTGCAAAAGTTGCTGCATTGACAACTGGTTTTGTTTACAACGGAATCACCATGAGTTCGAAATTTGTTTCTGGTGGCGCTTATTCATTGGATGGACTTTATTTCAATCCAAGAGGTTCGGCTATTATGGCAAACGAAATCATCAAAGCACTGAATTCTAAATACAAAGCAAACATAAAACAAGTTAATGCTGTATCTTATGGCGCTACTTATTTCCCATAAATTAATCTAAAAACAATACGTATGAAAAATGCTACGCTATTAACCGGATGTTTAACCTTCTTTGCCTTTTCAGCGCTTGCACAGCCTTGTGCTTCTGGAAGATACGCAAGTGATGTTTTCTCCAATTTTGATGTTACTAGTAATATCACTTATGGATCGAATCAAAACTTCTTGGGTTCAGCAACCACTTTAAAATTGGATTTTTACGCGCCTCAAGGTGATACTGCAACAGCAAGACCTTTGATCATTTGGGTACATGGTGGAAGTTTCCTTGGTGGATCAAAAACAGACATCGATGTTCAAACGCTTTCTGAGCGCTTTGCTAAAAAAGGGTATGTATGTGCATCCATTGATTACCGTACAGGTTTCTTCCCAATTGATTCTGCAAATGCAGTAAAAGCTGTTGTAAGAGCTCAACAAGATTTGAAAGGTGCGATTCGCTTTTTCTATAAAGACCGTGCTACTACAAATACCTACAAAATTGACACAACCCGTATTTTCATCGGTGGAAGTTCTGCAGGAGCAATTACAGCTTTACACGTTGGTTATTTGAACGACGAATGTGAAATCAGTGATTACTTATCAGCTGGAACCATCACCACTTTAGGTGGATTAGAAGGAGCAAGTGGAAATCCAGGTTATTCAACAGAAGTACAAGGAGTGATCAATTTGTGTGGTGCTTTAGCGCGCTACAGTTGGTTAGAAGCAGGAGATGTTCCTTTGTGTTCGATTCACGGAACAGCTGATGCTACTGTGAAATACAACCGAGGAATAGTAAATCCTGGAACTGCTTTGATGTACTTGGATGGAAGTAGAATGTTGTTTGAAAGAAGTTGTGCTTTGTCGCATCCTCACAATTTTTACACCTTCCCGAATGCACCTCACGGTCCTTATGCTGGAACAAATGCAACCGCTTTGGCTTACATGGACACAACAGAAAATTTTGTACGCGATTTCTTGATTCAACAATTGGGTTGTACAGATATCAATCTACAAGAACCAAACATGCCGATGGAAACAGCGAATTTGTATGCGATCAACTACTGTGATGGTTCACCAGTTGATGAAGTTTGTTTGACTTCAGCAATCAATGAAAATACCCTTGCTACTTTTGAAATGTATCCAAATCCTACAAGTGATTTAGTGACACTTTCTTGGAAAAGTGAAGGTGAGAAATCCATTTTCATTGTGGATTTAGCTGGAAGAGTGGTACACTATCAAAATGCAAATTCAGGCACCATCACATTGGATGTTTCTCAATTGAAAGCTGGAAATTACCTTGTTCAAATTGTGGATGTCAACACAATGGAAAGTTCCAATCGTCAGTTGATGATTGACTGATTCATTCAGAAGAAATGATAGAAACCACCTTCGGGTGGTTTTTTTGTTTTCGCTCTTTCCAGCAGTTTGGCCGAAAATTTGTAATTTGCCGTGAAATTTATAAAACATGAAACGTCTATTCTCCTTATTATTTCTCGTTTTCCTTTTAAACAGTGGTAATGCCCAAACCATTATCAAAATGGTTGTCCATGAAGAGCCTAAAGCTTGTCAACGCATGATGCCGATGACTTGTCTGCAAGTTCAAAAAGATGGATCCAAAGAATGGGAATTGTTCTACGATAAAATTTACGGTTTTGAATACGAAGCGGGATATCGTTATGAAATCACGGTTACTCAAACTGAACGTCCAGAACCAGTTCCAGCAGATTTATCGAAATACATTTATCGATTGGATCAAGTGATTTCCAAAAAAGCAATGTTGGTTTCAAATGAAACTGCTAATTGGAAAATTGTTTCTTTGAATGGCAAAGCAATTGATGATGAAAAAGCATTCATCGGTTTTGATGCTGAATTTAAACACCTTTCTGGAAGAGCTGCTTGCAACCTATTCAATGGAGAAGTGAAATTCAACAAACGTAAAACAAAACTTACAACAGGTGTTTTTGCAGCTACCAAAATGGCTTGTGATGGACCAACAATGGCTCTAGAAGATGAAATTTTAAAAGCACTTTCTAATTGCAAGATAAAAACGAAAATGGTAGGTGAAAAATGGGTTTGGTCAGTAAAAGGAAAATCCATTCTTGAGTTTATACCTCAAGCCATTGCTGATAAAAAGGAAGAAACGAGAGTTGAAATGGTAAAAGAAAAAACACCTTGGGATTACTTCAATAACAAAACGATGAAAGTGATTCAAGTCAACGGAGAAACGTTGAAAGATTCAAATGCAAAATTGATCTTTGATAAACAAGCCAACCGTTTTTCAGGAAGTAATGGTTGTAATCAAATCAACGGAACATTCTCCGCTGAAGGAAATACCATTGAATTCACTGGAATAGTTTCTACTAAAATGATGTGTACGGATGAAAACATCCAAAAAACAGAACGTGCAATCATGGAAAACTTGAGAAAATCGGGTTTAACAGTAGATTTTGCAGAACAAGTAATCAATATTTACGATGCTTCTGGCGCATTGGTATTGATGTTAGCTGTTAGCGACGAAAAATAAGATCTTTTTAGAGGGTGTGTACCAAATATGCGCCCTCTAATTGTTTAAAGCTTAACGTAACTTCCTTCCCTAAATAAGTCAACTGAATTGTTGCTGATTCAAGATTTATTTGAACGATACTCACCTCTTTCCTTAAATCAGCTATCTGACCTTCTAGAAGCTTATAAAACGCTTCTTTAGCACACCAAATCAGATGTAAAAGCGCATCATCATCAACAAATTGCTGTTCGTTTTCATTGATAAAATAACTGCTTCCCTTCCCTATTCGTGTTCGAAAGGATTGGATATCAATTCCAATTGGATGATCCGAAACCCCAACAGCAAACCAACCCTCAGCATGTGAAATGGAAATGTGTTTATCAGGAAAATTTTCCAAGTATGGTTGACCACTTTCGCGATAAGAAATCCTTGATTTTGAAAAGCCCAATTCGTTAAAAAGCGCGAAAACAATTGCCTTTTCAGCTTCCTTTTTACTGGATCCGTTTTGAAGCAGTTCCCCATATTCGGTCACTTTACCATAGGTAATCCGCGATGCATCATGTGTAATTGTGACTAGTTTCATAGCTTGAGGCGCTGTCCAAGTTCCTATTTCTGGACGAATTTAGTGTATATTTGTGTGTGAAAAAATCCTAGCGTGATTAAGACCCTATTAAAATATGTATTCAGACTCATTTGGATTCCAACAGAACTCTTTTTTGCAATCCTTTTTTGTCTGTTCACTTATATTCTGTACAGTGCCCACATTGAACCACCGACAGTACCAAACACAACTATTGGTAAACGTGAAAAAGTGGGACCCAATCATTATGTTTTAGGCAACAATTATTTGCGTAAAAATGAATTCGGTATTTGGGAAATGTACTTGGAGGGTGAGCCTTACGAACGCGGTTTGGTTTACGGCGAATTAGCAAAAGAATTGGTCCAAGAACAGGAAGATATTTTCGTTGCTCAGATTAATCAATTCATTCCGAACGGCTTTTGGCGTCAATCCATCAAGCTGTTTGTAGGCTTTTTCAACAGCGATTTGCCTGAAAACATTCCCTTGGAAAATCAGCAAGAAATCTATGGTATTTCACAATCGTTTTCAGACGAATACAACTACGTTGCTGCAAAATATACCCGCATTCTCAACTACCACGCTGCTCACGACATTGGTCATGCCTTGAATGATTACAGCATGGTCGGTTGTACTTCTTTTGCACTCAAAGGGACTAAAACAGAAAACCAAGAATTGATGGTAGGCCGCAATTTTGATTTCTACGTAGGTGATGAATTTGCTAAAAACAAGTTGGTCATTTTTGTAAATCCAAGTAAAGGCTACAAGTTTGCTTCATACTCGTGGGCTGGTTTTACAGGTGTAGCTTCAGGTATGAATGAAAAAGGGTTGACAGTCACCATCAATGCTTCCAAATCGGATTTGCCTACGGGTTCTAAAATGCCCATCTCATTATTAGCCAGAGAAATCTTGCAATATGCAGGCAACATCAAAGAAGCCATTGCAATTGCGAAGAAACGCCAAACGTTTGTTTCTGAAACCTTAATGATTGCTTCTGCGACAGATGGCAAAGCGGTATTGATTGAAAAATCACCTACAAAAATGGGTGTTTATGAGTCAACTACCGATCAGTTGGTTTGTTCCAATCACTATCAATCAACCACCTTTAAAAAAGACCCCATCAATATTGACAATATTCGTCAAAGTGATAGCAAATTCCGTTATTCTAGAGTTGATGAATTGCTGAAAAAACAAGCCACATTTAATCCTACAAGCATTGCGGCATTGCTACGTGATCAATTGGGCGAACACAATGATACCCTTGGTTTGGGAAATCCGCGTGCGATCAATCAACTCATTGCTCACCACAGTGTGATTTTCGTTCCAAATCAGCGTTTATTTTACATTTCCAGTTCTCATTTTCAACTAGGAAGTTATTTAGCTTATGACTTGAATAAGACGTTTAAGTTGAAAAAAGCGATTATTGAGACAACGATTCCTGCTTCTTCGTTTATTCAAACAAAAGCTTATTCTAGCTTTTTACACTTTAAAAAAGTCAAACAACAAATTTCGGGCTATTTACTATTTGATAAATCGCTTCATTTGTCGGATAAACAGGTTACTTCATTCATTGCTTGTAATAGCGAATCGTATGTAACGTATGAAATGCTAGGGAAATACTACATGAAACAAACTAAGTATTCTAAAGCAATTTACTATTTCAAGCAATCTTTGACAAAAAGGGTTGCTTCGAAGCAAATAGAAGAAGAACTTAAAAACCTGATTAAAGAATGTCAGCAAGCAAAGAATTCATGATTGAAAACGAACTAAATTCAACGGTGGAAACAGCTTTACAAAAAGCGTTATCTTATGCTGGTGCTCATTCTCCATTTTACAACGATCATTTTTCAACTATAGACTTAGTTAATGTTTCTTGGGAAGCGATTCCCTTTACAACGAAAGAAGATTTATCCACTCGAAACGACGATTTTCGTTGTGTACCGCTTTCGGAAGTAGCAGAATATGTAACGACTTCTGGCACTTCTGGTAAACCTGTGACGATTTACCTCACACGAACAGATTTAGAACGATTGGCTGAGAATGAAAAATCATCGTTTGAATTGACAGGAGCAAAAGCAGGTGATATCTTTCAATTGATGACCACCATCGACAAGCAATTCATGGCTGGTTTGGCTTACTATCTGGGCGTTCAAGCATTGAAAGCGGGAATGATTCGCATTGGTCCAGGAGTTCCTGCCTTGCAATGGGAATCCATTTTGAAAAACAAACCAACCATTCTCATTGCTGTACCTAGTTTCATCATCAATTTGATCGATTATGCCAAACAGCACGACATTGATTTCAAGAATTCGAGTGTAAAAAGTATTATTTGCATTGGTGAACCGATACGAGAAGATGATTTAACCTACAATATTTTAGGAAAACGCATCACCGATGAATGGGATGTTGAGTTGTTTTCTACTTATGCATCCACTGAAATGGGCGCTGCATTTACCGAATGTAAAGCGCATCAAGGGTGCCATTTGAATGAAGAATTATTGTTCCTTGAAGTGCTCGATGATGCAGGAAAACCAGTTGCAGATAACGAAACTGGCGAAATTGTCATCACTACTTTAGGTACTACAGGCACACCTTTGATTCGCTACAAAACCGGTGATGTTGCACGAATCTACAAAACCGCATGTTCATGTGGTAAGAAAAGTCCTCGATTAGGACCAATTTTAGGTCGTAAAAACCAATTGATCAAATTCAAAGGAACAACGATCTATCCGAATGCGATTTATGAAATTTTTGATGGAATACCAGCAGTAAGTTGTTACAAAGTCGAGGTCTCCAAAGACTATATGAACAATGATGTCATTACCGTTTTATTGGAGAAAAAAATAGAATACAGTGCAGATTTACAGCACATTATTGAACAATGTAAATCCAAACTGAGAGTGGTTCCGCATTTTGTGTTTTTAGAAACGGACTATTTAAGAAGTCAGGTGTATAAAAACCACATGCGAAAACCCGAAAAAATAGTATTTAAATAAAACCACAGCATATGAAAGCAATTTTATTGAGTGTAGCAATCGCTTTTGCAAGTTTCGCTACAAACGCACAAACCATGAAAGAATTGGTTAATGGATCAGAACACAAGGTAACTTGGTTAGGGATTGATTATTCACACGTGAAGATGATTGGTGATTTCAATCAATTTGCAGAAGCAGGAGCATCAGGTCCACAATTGGTAAAGGACAAATATTTCCCAGCATGGAATGAATTAATCATCAAGGAGTACAAAAAATACGATCTTCAAGGTGCATTGAGAAAAGACACCGTTTATTTCAAAGTTGGAGCAATCAACAAGATCAACGCTGCAGCTCCTATTGAAAGCATGGAAGCGGAAGAAGAACCAAACTACACAACAGAAGACATCAAATCATTTGTGAAAGATTACAACTACAATGTTACAGAAGGATTTGGTGTTTTATTGGTGTGTGAATACATGAATAAAACAACTCAAAAAGCGAAATTTCATTTATTAATTTTCAATTTGAGCACAAAAGAAATCATTCATACAGAAGCATTTACTGGTGTTGCTGGTGGATTTGGATTGAAAAATTATTGGGCAAAACCCTATTTTGAAGTGATTGATCAAATCAAATCAAAACGTTTCAAAGCTTGGAAAAAAGAATTTGGAGTTTAACTAAAACGTCATTCAACAAAAAACGCTCATGGATTCCATGAGCGTTTTTTTATATAGTTTCTATTACATTGTTGCTACGTGTGCAACTGTTTTGAGCATTGTTTTATGTTTACGCACAAACGGGTTGCTATCATCCCAAATATACCCAGCTAAAACAGAGCAAATTTGTTGCTTGATGGTTTCATTTTGATTTTCTCCAAAAAAGATTTTACCTAGTGTGCCATCGTACCAACCAAGTACATAACTTCTGAACACATCAATACCTTTTTTCAGTACATCGCCATAATCAGCATCCCAATCTACTTCTTTACCTTTCAAATGATCGGCAACAATTGCAGCTGCTTTGTAGCCAGATGAAACAGCCAATGTAACACCTGAACTAAAGATTGGATCCAAGAATTCTGTACTGTTACCACATAAAATGTATCCTTCTCCATACAGTTGTTTCACTGAAACAGCGTAGTTCACTATTTTACGAGGTTCAAATTTTAAATCGTTATTGGTGTATCGTCCTTCCAAGCCAGGGAAGTTTTCAATCATTTCACGGAATTTTGCACCATTATTTTCGTCACACTCTTCAATGTAAGGAACTTCACCTACAATCCCTACTGAAGTAGATCCATCTGAAAAAGGAATGGACCACATCCAAGCGGTATTGTTATTGAAAGCATGTACGAAAATATTTCTCCCTGCTTTGTCCGTTCGTTTTGTATCATCCACATGAGCAAAAATAGCTCCTCGTGGCGGTGTGCTTACTGGAACTTCTAAATCAAACAACTGTGGTAAAACACGTCCGTAACCACTTGCGTCGATGACAAAACGGCAATCAATTGTTAATGCTTCACCTGCTTCATTGGTATAAGAAACTGCTTGTTTCGTAGCAGAAGTTTTAACAGCCGTTACCGTTGCATTGTATTCCAAATCTGCTCCTTGTTCAATAGCAACATTCGCTAAAGTCAAATCAAAATCTGCACGTTTTACCTGATAAGTATAGGTCCAACCTTTGGTGTATTGATTTTCAAATAAGAAATCACATTTTTTATGTTCATGGTAAAAACACACACCTGTTTTCACTTGAAATTGTTGATCGACGACTGCAGGCAAGAAACCCAATTCATCAAGGTAATCCATGCACAGCGGCAATAAACTCTCGCCAATTACAAAACGTGGAAATTGCAATTTTTCAAGAATTTTGACACTAAACCCATCCTTCATCAATTTACTGGCAGCAATTGCACCTGCTGGTCCTGCTCCAATAACAACAACATCAAATTCATTATTCATATTCCTTAATTTTAGTAATAAGTCGCTGATAATCTATAAAGTTAAAACATGTCACAAAGGCACCAATTGTAGCACCTAATATCCCATGAAACACAATATTTTGACCTGTTAAATACAAATTTGGAATGCGCGTTCTCGTATTTACAATGGTCGCTTCAGGATAACGGAAATCTTTTTTGATTCCATACAATGAACCTTCTGGTGTACCAATATAATCTTTATATGTTAACGGCGTAGAACTGTACACATTAATGATTCCATCCCTAAACCCAGGAAACTTTTTTTCTAATCGTTGAATGACCAATTCTTCCTTTGCACGTTTAAAAGCGGTGTAATCTTCTCCTCGTTGATCAGGATGAGCAATGGTATTGAAGGTGTTTTCCCATTGTTTCACTTCATCCATCGACATGTAGCACATGACACACAAAGATTCAGCATGTGTATCTGATTTTGAACTTGCTGGTGTACAGACATACATCATTTGAGGCCAGTTTTCCTGATCATACTCAACTGTGTTCCAAATATCCTCCGTATAATAATCGTAAAAATTGTAATTAAAATAAGGGAAAGCCTTTTCTTTCAGTGAAAAATACACCATGAATGAAGATACCGTGTTCTCTAATTTTTTGATGCGATCACGATAGACTTTTCTAAAACGAGAAGGATCAAAAATATCAATGGTTAATGATGGGTGCATATTGGAAATGAATTGCTTTCCATAATAGGTTGTTCCATCACTACAATTTACTCCTTTAACCGTACCATCTTCGTTATATACAGCACTGATAACTTCTTTGTGCTTCAATATTTCACCCCCGCGTTCCCGGAAACGCTTCACCAATGATTTGGCAATTTGAGAACCACCATCTACTAATCGGTAACTTCCTTTGATGTAACTATTTGCAATTAAAGCAACAACGTAAAAAGGGGTTGATTTAATTTCGCCTGCATACAAAGGTCCGTTTGCTAATAAAACGTTGCGCAATTTTTCGTTTTCCGTAATACTACAGACATAATCCCAAGCACCTAAAGCAAGAATTTCCGGATTTTCATAATAGGAACCAATAACGACATCATCAATGTTATACATCGGAAACATGCCACACACTTCTTGTATTTTATCACAAAAAGCATGAATTGCAGCAGCTTCATCAGGAAATGATCGAATTAATTCTGCAGCAAAATTTTCGTATCCTTGACCGTGTTTGTATTCGCTTCCATCCTCAAAACGAATCTTATCAAAACAATCACGATCCAAAGACTGAAGTTTTAAATCTTTGTAAATATCCAGGTAATTAAACAAACGGTACAAGTTTTCTCCCTTGTCTAAACCACCAACATAGTGTACACCAGTATCAAAAACACATTTATCTCTACTGAAGACTTGAAGAGCACCACCAATTTGATGATTCTTCTCTAAAACTAACACACGATGGTTTTCCTTGGCAAGAATAAGTGCTGATGTTAAGCCGCCCATTCCACTACCAATTACAATAAAATCATATGTATTAGATGGAGTTTCCATTTGTTCCTTTACGCAATATTAACAAAACATTTGATGTCATTTTCGAGTGTTCAATGATTTCTAATGAAAATCCATGTTTTATGGCAAATTCTTCCATTTCAACTCGTGACAAGAAGGATAAATCATTGGTCGTTTTATTGAACTTGAACAACTTTGTAGACAAGAACTCTGTCATCTTTGTCTTTTTAAATCGTTCTTCCAATTCTTTTAAACCATCACGAATAAATAGAATCCCGTTTTCATTCAGTGATAAGGCAATTTTTTCTAGCACTTGATCTTGATCTGATTTTGGCAAATAGTGCAACACATCATTCAAGAAGACGGCATCCATTGGATCAAATTTGACTTCACGAATGTCAGCTGCTTCAAACGTTAAAAGGGTACTTTTCTTTCTTCCATTTTCAGCAACTAATATTTTCTCTTCATCGTAATCCAATGCTTTTATTGTGCGTTTCGGATTGCGATAATGCAAATAGTAGCTCAAATATCCGTAACCACAACCAATATCCATAATAGCATTTCGGTCGGCAATTAATTCGTCGTAATATTCGAAATTTTTTCTTTCCATCAGCCATTTAACACGAACGTACCATTCTAAGATCGGCCCTTTCAATACGTAATTCTTGATCAATTCCGTTTGCCAGAAACTGGTTTTAGCATATTGCTTTCTACCTGAATCATATTCCTGGCGCATCAATGTTTGAACACGTTTGGTAAATTGAGAAAAACTTTCTTCTTCAGGAGATGAAACACGATCAAGAACTAACACATTCAAATGTCCTTTGCTAATCAAAATATCATTTTTAGGATTCACTTCATGTGCTCCAATCAACAAAACAGGCTGAATCTCTAAATTCAATTGTTTCGCTAAGAAAAAGGCGCCTTTGTGAAAACGTTTGATTTCGCCATCTCGACTGCGAGTACCTTCAGGGAAAACAACAATTGAATAGCCGTCTTCAATGCGTTTTTTGATGATTTCTACGTTTAAATCCGCGCCATCTTCGGAAAAAGGATAACCAGCGTAGCGAATAAACAAGCCAAATACTGGTGAATTATACACCCAACTCTTTACAATGATGATTGCCTTTGGATGCAACATGATCACTAATAAAATATCTAAGAAAGAAGAATGATTCGCAACTAAAATGGATGGCTTCGAAAAATCCAATAATTCAGGATTGATGATGCGTTTCTTCACATGAAAACCTGCATAAAGGGTAGATTTTGCCAGTTTGGAAACCAAGTAATTTAAAAATGCACGTTTCTTTGCTTTTGGTGCTGGAAATGGCATGATGATCAACACCAACAACAAATTTAAAAACAAACTCCCAATAAAGAAATAAGTAAACAAAGCCAAACTGTAGATCAAAGTAAAGAAGGTAATCGGTACCCTGCCTTTCTTGACACGATTAATCGCTAAAGCATTGAATATGATGGGTTGTAGAAACAGTGTGATGAATAAAATACAAGCAATTCCAACTACACTGATCAAAGCAATGGAATGAATCGCTGGATGCTGAGCAAAATAAAGTGCCCCGGTTCCAATAATCGTTGTCAAACCAGAAAGCACAATTGCTGAGCGGTACGATTTGATGATGTCTGTTCCCGTTTTAAATCGTTGAATCAAACCATCGGTGATGAAAATACTGAAATCATCACCCAAACCAAAAATGAATGTCGCAATGACAATGTTGACAAAGTTAAATTTCAGATCCAGCAAATTGGAAATCCCCAAAATCCAAATCCAACCCAATACCATTGGAAAGAACGCAAAAATGGCCAATTCAATTCGACCATAAACGACCAACAAGGATATGAAAACCAACAAGGAAGAGAACAACAATAAGTAATTGAAATCCGATTGAACAGAATTCAACATTTTTGCAGTGATATCAGCTATATCAAGGACAAAAGCGCCATCCACTTGATTGAACGCAGCTTTACATGCAGTCAATTGTGAACGGTCTAAAACAATACTGGTTATAAAAGAAACGCCTTTTTTATCCGTGTACTTGAATTTATCAAACCCCATTTCAATACACAACTCAGCCCCTGTTTTCGAA
The DNA here is from genome assembly GCA_020849495.1 of Fluviicola sp. GTDB lineage: Bacteria > Bacteroidota > Bacteroidia > Flavobacteriales_D > Crocinitomicaceae > Fluviicola. The sequence goes on along the minus strand of JADLGD010000118.1, from coordinate 307 downwards.
TCAACTATACCAGATGACATCCAGTTTGAGAAGGGATCAAAAGCAGATTCAGAAAAATTGTGTGCTCCTGCAGCAGTTGCAATGTCTTGTGTAACTTGTGTCTTTTTATTTTGCCAAAAAGAAGTCCATTTTTCATTGGCTGCATCCACTTTAGATTGAGGCAATAAATAAGGAGCCGTAGAAACCAATTCTTGTATCGCGAAACGATCTTTGTTAGTGATAGCTAAATCATATATTTCCGCATTGATGCGTTTGGCTTCTTCCAACGATGAAGCTTTGGTAATGATGTAGATTTTTTTCTGCTTTT
>JADLGD010000117.1 GCA_020849495.1 Fluviicola sp. | reverse complement strand
AACATCCATATAAGGGAATGGTTCGTTCAGTTGAAGAACATATCCTGTCAACATGCCTGCAGGTGTCATGATGCCAAATACCATCAATAATACCCAACTGGTTGAGTTGCTCAATTGTGATTTTCTCAATAAGGTCATCAATGCAATAGCAACTGGAAATTGATGTAAAATGATTCCTAGTAACAGTGAGTTTTGGTGTTCGCCAATTAAATGACCATGGTGTTCATGACCGTGCTCTAAACCAACCAATGGAATGCCTTCAATGAAAGAATGAATACTCAAGGAGATCAATAAACCATAAGGGATTTTTTTCTTTTCGTGCACATGGATATGGCCGTGTTCGATACCTCCTGAGAAATATTCCAAAAACAATTGCACGAGAAAACCTACTAAGATCCAAATACCGATTTTAGTCATGTTCTCATGATACAACTCGGGTAAAAAATGCAAAAAGGCAATTGCCAATAAAAATCCACCACTAAATGCAAGCGAAAGTTTAATGAGTTTTTGTTGGTTCTTTTTTTCTAAAGCAACAACAAGCATTCCGCCCAAAACAACAGAAAGTAATAATAAAAGGGTATTGGTTAAAACGGGTGTCATTTCGTGCGACAAATTAAAATTAAGCGGTCGGATGTTTGTTCGTTGAATGGATCTAATTCATACGACCCAAATGTTGTTTGTATTTCGAAACCTGCTTGTTGCAATAATTCTTGGAAATCTGAAAGGCGAAGCGCTTGTACTTTTTCTTGAAAGAAATAAGATTGTCCTTCTGCTTCAAAAGCAATTGTCTTTACAATTCTACCATTATTTACTTCTCGTTTAATATGAAAAGTAATTCCTTGCTTGATCAGTTCTTGGCGTAATTTCAATTCATGGATCACTTTTGTAGCGTTCATGAAATCTATGACCAATAATCCGTTTAAAGGCAAGGCTTTGTGAATACTGTTCAACACTTTTAGATTGTCACTCAATTGGTCAAAATATCCAAAACTCGTGAATAGATTGAAAACAGCATCGTACTGTTGAGGCAATGTTTCACGCATGTCATGTACAAAGAAATCCATCCCATCTTGAGCTTTCTCTGTAGCTTCTTGGATGCTATTGGGGGAAAGATCACAACCAGAAACAGTAAATCCTAATCGGTGTAAAACACGTGAATGTCGCCCTGCACCGCAAGCTAAATCTAAAATATGTGTTGATGTTGGAATAACTAAGTAATCTGTCAATCGCTCCAGAAAGTTAGCAGCTTCGTTTTCATCCCGATTATCATACAAAAGATGGTAATAGGGTGAATCAAACCAATTCGCAAACCACTCGTTTTTGTTTTCTAAATGCATCATTGTTGCAAAAGTAATGATTTTAGACTGAATGCATCCCATTTTTTAGAATAGAAGCTGAACTTTACGAATGTGATTCAACCTAATTAATCTGACCAACGATAGCTTGGGAACCACCATTTACTCATTTTTTTCTACCAATCAGGTTTCTAGTTCATTTGGTTTCTTATATTTGTTGACGCTGAAACAAACTGATGATAAAAAACGATATCTACGAATTGTACCTTACTATGGAGCGAGAGAACATCTTGTTATCATTTAAAGGTGTTGTTACATCAGATTTGTTGACTTCAGTTTTGTCTATCATGGAGTCCAAAATGGATTACATGGAAGAATCTCCGAAAACAAAGAAGAAAGTCTTTAATGTATTGGTAGAGTGTTTACAAAACCTATATCATCACATTGACGTTACAGACCAATCAGAACGTAATCTTGAACTAATCGAATCGAAATCTGCTTTGTTTATGATTTCTAAAAAAGACGATCATTTCATGATTCAAACGGGTAATTACATCGATGCGGCAAGTGCAGCAGAATTGAAAAGCCGTCTCGATTTGATTAATGGAATGGATAAAGACGAATTGAAAAAATACTATCAAGATACCTTAAACAATGGTGCAATGTCTGAAAAAGGCACTGCAGGTTTAGGGATGATTGATATTGCAAGAAAATCAGGGAATAAGTTGGAATACCAATTTTTACCCATTAATGATGTAAACAGTTTTTTCTGTTTGAATATTAAAATAGATTAAAAGAATATGGAAAATTTACACCTTGAAGGTTCAGCAAAAACACCTTCTATTCATTTTGATGCAGTAGCTGGCAAACTAGAATTGAAAGGACGTTCAATTCCTGAAAATTCGGTTGAATTTTACAAACCGTTGAATGATTGGATCGATGCTTATGGAAAATCTCCAGTTGGTGAAACAATTGTGGATGTGAAATTAGAGTATTTCAATACTTCTTCTTCCAAATGTATTTTGGATCTATTCAAAAAATTAGAAACCATTTCTGGAGAACGTACCAAAGTTTCTGTGAATTGGTATTTCGAAGAAGACGATGAAGATATGGAGGAAGCTGGGCAAGATTATCAAGCCATTATCGGACTCCCGTTCAATATCATTGAAGTTGAAGAAATTTAAATCTCAGTCCTCGTCCTAAAAGACGGGGATTTTTTTTGAAAAGATGCTAATAGGGGTTACTGGTGGAATAGGTTCCGGAAAAACAACGGTGTGTCAATTGCTTGAATCTTTTGGCTTTCCAGTTTATTATTCAGACGATCGTGCAAAATGGTTAATGGAAAACGATTTGGATGTAAAGAATCAATTATTGGCACTTTTTGGCAAACAAACGTTTCAAAATGGAACATTGAATCGTTCTTTTTTAGCACAACAAATTTTTGAGGATCCACTAAAAAGATTGCAAATCAATGCCATCGTTCATCCTGCAGTTGCTTCAGACTTTGAAAAATGGATGAAGGAGCAAAAACAAGATTTAATTTTCAAAGAATCAGCTTTACTTTTTGAAACGGGCATTTACAAACAGACCGATTTGAATGTTTTGATCACAGCACCAAAAGAGGAACGAATCGCTCGTGTGCTAGCTCGCGATGGCATGGAAAGAAGTGCCGTTGAAGCTAGAATCAATGCGCAAATGAGCGACGAAGAAAAAATCAAACTAGCAGATTATGTGATTGAAAATCACAACCAAAGTGATCTCAAAAATGAAGTGCAAAAGCTAATTCAACGACTTTCAAATAAGCAACACTAAGAAATTTCCTCGTAATCATCAAAGTGATTTGGGTCATCATTCGTTGGGTTGTTTTTAGAACCGTTATCACGATTACCAAATGCTTTTCCAGAAAGAATCATCGAAATGGAATTGACCATTCTGAAAAGGATTCCCAGTGAGAAGAAGAAACCAACAATTTTAAAAATGAATCCGAAAATAGGTGTCGTTTCAATATCAATGATACTTGTGTAGAACCATTTTGAAACACCATTGTAAGCATAATCAGGATACAGCGCCAAGAACGTAAACAAGCTCATCGCAAGAAGAACAATCCCAAATTCTAAACGCATGTTTGGTTTTTCTGGTGTTTGCATTCCTCTGCCTTGAATTTGAATCATCATCATTTTGAATTGCATATTCTGAACTTTTCCAATGAAATACATCAATAGAATCAGACCCGTGAGAATGATTCGTTGTAAATCACCATCGTTTTGTTCAATGCAAAATAAAATAGTCAATTCAGCAATCAAAAAGTATTGCAGTGTTTTTAAACCAATTTTGAAAGGGTAAGATAAGGGTAAACCACCTCTTAAAATCGTTAATAAAAAACGAAGGATTCCCCAGATAAAACTGAAAATGGCTAATACGACTCCAAGTCGAAATACTAAGCTGATAAATTCCACAATGCAAATGTGCTAAAAAGGAATCAATCTGACAATGCTCTTTTGCTCATGGTTTGGTATATTTGACAAAAATTAAGATTCATGAAAAAATTCATCACTCCTTTATTGATATGCTTTGGTTTTATGGCAAGAGCCGAAGAGGGTATGTTGATTCCATCATTGCTATCTGCTTTCGAATCAGATATGCAAGCAAAAGGGATGAAACTGACTGCAGCTGATATTTACAGTGTTAATAAATCTTCTTTAAAAGATGCAATCATGCATTTTGGTGGCGGATGTACGGCTGAGTTGGTTTCCAATAAAGGTTTGTTATTGACGAATCACCATTGTGGATTATCTCAAGTACAACAACATTCTTCGGAGAAAAATGATTACCTCAAAAATGGTTTTTGGGCAAAAACGTACGCGGATGAATTGGCAAATCCTGGTTTGACAGCTACACGAATTGTTCGTATTGATGATGTGACCGCTGCAATGCTTTTTGGTACAGAAGGTTTGGAAGATGGCAATAAAATCAATGAAATCATGAAACGCAATATGAAAACATTGATTGAAGATGCTACAAGAAATACGCATTACCGAGCGGATGTTCAGGCTTTTGATTACGGGAATAGTTTTTATTTAATGGTAAAAGAAGTCTTTACAGATGTGCGTTTGGTTGGTGCTCCACCTAGTTCAATAGGTAAATTTGGTGGCGATACGGATAATTGGGTTTGGCCGCGTCATACAGGTGATTTCTCTGTTTTTAGAATTTATGCAGGAGCAGATAATAAACCAGCAGATTACAATGAAAACAATAAACCTTACGAGCCCATTAATTTCTTGAAAGTAGCATTCAATGATCGCAAAGCTGGCGATTTTACAATGGTTTACGGTTTTCCAGGGTTTACGGAGCAACACCTTTCTTCTGGAAATTTAAAGTTCATCGTTGAGAAACAACGACCAATGGAAATCTCCATGCGTACAAAATCGTTGTCGGTAATAGATGCAGCGATGAAAACTTCTGATAAAACACGTATTCAATACATGGCGAAACAAGCACGTATTGCAAATGCTTGGAAGAAAAACATCGGACAAATTGATGGTTTAAAACAGCTAGGAGCGGTTGACTTAAAAGTGATATTCGAAGCAGAATACGAAAAAAGAGCAAATTCCAAAGACGAATGGGGGCAATATGCTGGATTGGTAAAAACGATGAATCAATTGGTTGCAGATAAAAGTAATTTCGAGTTCCATGATGTGTTGTTTTATGAATACTTATATGTTGGACCTGAATATTTTAGATTGTGTAGAGCTTTAGAAGATATTGAACGTAACTATTCGAAGTACAAAGAATCAGGTGAGTTAGAAAAGAAAATTGAGAACTTGAAAAAAGGGGCAGATGGATTCTTTAAGGATTATGATGTAAAAGTTGATCAACAAATCTTTGATATTTTAACCAAAGAATTTTCAGGTTATTTGAGTTCTAATTTCACCATCGATGGCCTTTCAAATCCTAAATTGAGTGCAACAATTTATGCGAAATCGGTGTTTGTAAGCAAAGAAAAATACTTGGCTTTTTTAGGTAAGTTCTCTGAAAAATCGTTGGCTAAATTGGCGAAAGATCCAGGATATGCGCATTTCAAAAAATGTTGGTCAACTTGGAAAGATAAAATTGAACCTGCTGCAAGCGAATACAGTTATAACATGACCGCTTTATTGAAAGAGTTTGTCAAAGGAAAACAAATCATGTTCCCCGATTTGAAACAATGGTCGGATGCAAATTCCACTTTGCGCGTCACTTATGGAAAATTAGAAGGTTCTGCTCCAGTAGATGGAATGGCTTATACTGAGCATACAACCTTGAAAGGGATGATCGATAAATTCAATACTGGAAATCCAGACTTTGAATTGGAAGCTCGAATGGTTGATTTATACAAAACCAAAAACTATGGAAAATATGCTCAAAACGGAGAGTTATGGGTGTGTTTTACGGGTTCTAACCACACAACAGGAGGGAATTCTGGTTCACCAGTACTAGATGCAAATGGCAACTTAATGGGATTGAATTTTGATAGAAGTTGGGAAAGTACCATGAGTGATTATTATTTCGATCCTAAACGTTGTCGTAATATCGTTGTAGATATTCGATACGTCATGTGGGTTATGGATATTTACTGTGGTGCAAGTCATCTTGTTGACGAAATGGTCTTAGTAAAATAGTTGGTTTATACTTAATTGGTCTCCATGAAACAGTTGTTGAGTTTATTTTTTTCGTTCGTTTTATTAGGAAGTGCTTTTTCACAAACCAACGAACTGCTTGTTCATTTTACTAATAATGTAAAAGGTGGAGTATTTGGGACTTTCGAAAAAGTTGAAATTGGAGTTGAACTTCCAGCAGCAGACCAACAGAAAATCATGAATTTTTTGATGGGAATGCGTGTTCCGAATGGTGATAAGGTCAACCCGTTTCTTGCTTGGGATTTAGACGTTCAAGGCGTTTTTACTCATGCAGAAACAAACCAAATCGTTGTTGTGCCTGCATTTTTTTACAGAGATTTTAGACGAGACACCTTAAAAAACGAATATGTTGGAATTGATGTAAAGGACAATATGCGTATTCGTTTTGCTGCTCCATTTCCAGGTGATTGGACTTGCACTATCAATTATAAAGTTAAACAAAAGCCTCAAGCACAAAAAGCTGTTTTAAAGTTTTCTGTTATTGATTCTGGTAAAAAAGGGTTTATTCAAGTGCATGAAAACAAGCGTAATTTTGTTCAAGGGAATGATTTGATAGTCCCTGTTGGACCAAATTTCCCTTATCCAATGAAAGGTGTAAATAATTATCATACGACAAGAGATGCTAATGGAAAGGAAGCCTTTGATCCGTTTACAACAAATACGGTAACAAAACCAAAATCATATTTATCGTATTTCAAGGACATTGATAATTATCATCAACAAGGTGGTAAGTACTTTCGAACGTTACAATCTGGATGGGCAAGTTTGATTGAATTTGAAGTAAAAGGGAATTACTTTAATCGCTTGCATTATGCTTGGGAGCAAGATTCATTGTTGAATTATTGTGAAGCAAATGATATGTTTTTCAGTTTCAATTTAATGCAGCAAGAACCCTTCATGAAGTATGGGAATTATGACATGTTTGATTGGGATTGGTCACAATACAGAAGTGATGGCTCTTTCGAAGATGATAGTCGCTTTCCAGCCTATTGTTATTCTGATGGGAAGAAAAAAGAGCCACACGAAATGTTTACCAATGAAATGGATTTGTTATACCACGAACAACGAATTCGATATTACATGGCTAGATATGGCTATTCTTCTAATATCTACATGTTTGAATTGTTGAGTGAACCTTGGCACCTAGATCAATTGACACATGTAGAACCTTCAATGACAGATACCAAAGAAGGAGAAGCTTGCCGAAAAGCAATATTGAATTATCATACACGAATGGCGCAATTTATCCGCCAGCAATTGCCACATGTAAAGCAATTGATTGGTGTAGATATTCATGTAGGAAAAATATATGATGGTGATAAATACATCGATTCAAGTATCTATTCACCATTTATCGATGTGATTGGTTTCAATCCATACACATCCATTCCTGATAAATTGGTAATCACAAAATCAGGTGATAACAATGTCGTTGAAGAGAATGAAAATTCCATGTATCGATTAGTAAATATGTTATCCTCAAGAACAAACAAACCAGTCATGATTTTTGAAGGAGGGCCAAGTGATGGGGTAGATGAATTTTCAAATTATGCTCAGCAAAGAATCGATATGATGTCTTTCCCTTTTGTTGGTTTAGCTGGGTTTTATTCATGGATTGGTTGGTACTACGGCCATGAAACCGTTTTGTACAATATTGTTGCTTCAGAAGATTTTACAAATAGTAATGCTTTTAAGAATGTGCTATTTCAAAGCAAGGGCAATTGGATCCAAGGGAGACAAATGGAAAAGAAATCTTGGAAAGATAAAAAAAGCACAAAAGAACTTCAGTATTACATTTCAGAAGAAGCAAACTTGAGTGTTGGATACGTTAAAAACAGAACGTTTAATTACTACACACAAGCAACTGATAGTACTTTAATTACTAGATTTCCGAAAGACCCTACTTTTTCCAAATTGGTTGATGTATCCTACAAAAATGGAAAAGACTTAGTTGTTGAAGGGTTGAAAAAAGGGAAAACCGTTGAGATTGTTTGGTATGCTTTTGATACTGGAAAAGAGTTTCGAAGAGATAGTGTTAAATCAAAAAAGAACTTAGTACTTAAACATCCAGTTTTGACGGTTACAGACCCAGCGAATATGAACCCAATGTTTTGGTTCAGTTTAGTAGTGAAAGATTAGAAAATCATGCCTTATTTAGGCATGATTTCCATTTTTTCTGCAAAGTGAAAGCAATAATCACGCAAGTCTTCACTGATTAAATTTTCTCCAGTAGCGCGTTCAAACGTATCAGCCATGGTCAATAATGTTTGATGAAAAAATTGCTTCATTTCTTCAACCGACATTTCTTTCGTCCATAAATCTATTTTCATGGTATTGTTATCTTCAGGATTCCAAAGTGAAAGAAACATAGCTTTAGCTGGAGCATTTTCTATTTGACCATCACTAGCTGACCAGTGCATTTCTAAAGGTAAATTATTGGCATTCAAACCAACTTTAATTTCAATTGCTGAACGTTTTGATACGATATCTTCCATGCTGTGTTATTCGTTAATTTCGTAAAACTGTAATAATTCTGTGTAAGGCAAAGCCACTAATTCCTGCAAAGTTACATCATTTTGTTCCATGTAGCTTTGAATGATGCGCCATCCTAAAAATTGTCCCAAACGATCGGGTGCATCTTTCATCGGTAATCCAGCTGTAAAAGGTGCTTCACTGAATAAGTTAGCCTTGTCTGCTTCATTGGCGGTGAACAATAATTTTTGTTGAATCAAAAAATCCCAAAAGGCACGTTCATTCTCTAAAGCCCATTGATAATCTTTTTCGGAATAACGAATGATGATGTGTTTGGGGTCATTTGGAAAAGCAGCTTCAGTGAGGTACAATATTTTTCCCCAAATAATGGCTGTTTCAATGTTGTTAGCTGCTTCTTTTTCCTCAACAATATGCGTTAAAATCCAAGCGCATACGGCATCGCGTTCAAAATACTGATCGTCCATTGCCTCTTTGATCCAATCATAAAATTGATTTTGAGGCAATTCTTTGATGACGTCCGTGTTTTTTCCAAGATAACGTTCAAGTCCCATCGTAATTTCATCTTGTGTACAAAATGCACTGGATGCGAAATTGGAATTCGTGTAAATGATTTCTTTGGGCATTTTTGCTTTGGGTAAATGGACTTGTATATGTTTAAATCCATCGACTATTTTTTGATGACGTTTTGGTAAATCTGAGAATTTCTCCTCGATGCGTTTCTCCAAACGCTTCACATAGGTAATGTTTCGATATTCTTTCAGTTTTTGCAAAGCGCTTGTATCCGTTATCATACCCGCCTGCATGCAAAAAGAAACTTGATAGTCGATCACATTCGGAATGCGAACACGCTGATCAAATAAGGTTGAAAGTAGCCTGTCATCAGATGCGTTATTCATCAACGAATCTAAATTCGTGTACTTGATTTCGAGCTTATTAGCATCTATGGATACGTCTAAGGGGTCGTTAGAACAAGCATAAATACTCGCAACCAACACCAATCCGCCAATTATTTTTAATGATTTCATTGAATATCTTAAGAATACATCAAAAATAATCATTCTAATATCATCGAAACAACTTATATTTGAACCCAGTAATTTTTATACGATGAAAAAAATCATACTATCACTAGCAATCTTCGGATTCGCTTTCGGATCACAAGCACAGTCTGACAAAAAAGTAACTGCTGGTTTGTCTTATCAATTTGGATTAAATTTCACTAAACCTGGTACTAAAAACATCGCTAAAGATGGTGCAGGCGTTCAAAATTCAATCGGTTTGAATTTGTTATTCAAAGGGAATGGAAGCATTGGTTTTGCTACTGGTGTTGAATTCGATTTTGAATCATTGAAATACAGTATGACTCAACCAACTATCTACCGTTTCAATGATACACAGTTTTTAAATTATGATGAAACGTCTACAACTGACACAAAATTCTATGAATTGGATGCGCGTAAATACAAAAATGTTTATGTAACTATTCCAACAATGATGAGTTTTGAAACAAATCCAATTGGAGACTTCGTTTACTACGGTAAATTTGGTTTACGTACAAGTGTTTTGTTGAAATCTTCTTCTAATGATGAAGGAAAAATTTTCCCAGGAAATATTGTTACTGAGACTACAGGAACTTCTCAAGATAACACTGCAATGAAAAACAAATGGGGGAATGACGTTTGGGGATTCCGCTCTTCTCTAGGGTTAACTGTAGGTGCTCAATGGAATTTTACTGGTAACACGAGAGTGTTTGGTGAAATTGGATACTATTATGGCATTACACCAGTTCATAATCCAAGTAAAAATGTTGACAATATGTCTTTGTATACAACAGATTATTTAAATCCTACTACTGATAGTGATTATTTCCGTCCAAAATCAAACCTATCTCAATTGTGTTTGAAAGTTGGTATTTTGTTCTAATTACAAATTAATAGATATATCAATCCCGTTACTTCATGAAGTAACGGGATTTTTTTACTTTTAAATCCTTGGATTCAACAGCGAAGAACTTTAAGAATGAATAAAGAAAAACAAGTAATTGATTTTATTTCAAATTGGCTGTTATCGTATGCTGATAAGGCAAAGGTGAATGGTTTTATCATCGGAATTTCTGGTGGGATTGACTCTGCGTTGACTTCTACACTTTGTGCCTTAACAGGTAAAAAAGTGGTGGCTGTAACGATGCCTATTCGTCAAACCAAAGCAGAATTTGACCGTGCTAATGAACACATTGCATGGCTCTTGGAACGTTTCCCAAATGTGGAGACGCATACCATTGATTTAACGGAAACATTTACTGTTTTAGAAAATACCTTACCAAATCAAACGGCAGAACATTTTCTTGCAATGGCCAATACAAGATCGCGTTTACGGATGACAACCTTGTATGCGCTTGGTCAAACGTATGGTTTATTGGTAGCTGGAACTGGAAATAAAATAGAAGACTTTGGAGTTGGCTTTTTTACAAAATACGGTGATGGTGGTGTGGATTTAAGTCCAATAGCTGATTTAACCAAAACACAAGTGTTTGAATTGTCAAAAAGCTTAAACATCGTTGATTCCATCCAGTCTGCTGCTCCTACTGATGGATTATGGGAAGATGGACGTTCTGACGAAGATCAAATCGGCGCAACTTATCCTGAACTGGAATGGGCAATGGATTTTAAAGGCGATTCTTCAACACTAACAACTAGACAATCTGAAGTTTTGTCGATTTACACGAAATTTAATTCGGCTAACAAACACAAAATGCAAGCAATTCCCGTTTGTATACTACCTGATTCTTTAAAAGTATGAAACAATTTCTTGTATGCACGATTGCCCTTGTTGTTGTAAATGTTTTACAAGCACAAGTAGATTTCAATAATTACCAAAGTTTACGGTCTCAAGGAGCTGTTCCAGCTGATTTTTCAACTGCAACGCAACAAAAAATTCAACAAGCTGATAAAGAGCGTTTGGACGACCTTTCTCCTAAAAAACGAGAACTGTTTGTTGAACAAGTCAATTATACCATTGATGGTTTGCTTAAATCTGGCTTGGTGACTTTTGGAGATCCTGTTTCCTTGTATTTACAGCGCATTGGTGACCGTTTGGTAGCTAACGATGAATCCTTGAAAGGAAAGTTGCGCTTCTATACGTTCAATACCAATGAAGCAAATGCCTTTTCTACTGATCAAGGAATGGTATTCGTAACGACAGGATTAATAGCTCAATTGACCAACGAAGCGCAATTAGCTTTTGTACTAGCTCATGAAATCATTCATTACAAAGAAAAACACGTTTTGGATTTGTTTGATTATACAACGACAAGTTCTGGCTTGACTTACAATGAAAAAGTACGATTCTTTAGTAAATACTCGCGTGACAATGAGTTTGAAGCAGATTTAAACGGAGTGAAGTTATAAAATGAAGCAGGCTATAACTCGGAAGAAATCGTCAAAACCTTTGATGTCTTGATCTATTCTTATTTGCCGTTTGAAGAATTGGCTTTCGATAAGTCTTATTTCAATAACCAATACATGTTTGTGCCAGAAAATGTGTTCAAGCATGAAGTAAATGAAATTTCTGCTAAAACCAATTACAATGATCGATTGACTTCTCATCCGAACATCGTAAAGCGAACAGAAGAACTGCAAACGGAGATTGCTAAATTTTCGAATTGGGGTACGACGTTGAATTTTGAAGAACAAACATTCCAAGAAGTACGCGATATCTGCCGTTTTGAATACATACAAAATCATATCTATTCCGGAGAATCGATTGATGCATTGTATGGTATTTATATCATGGAAAACAAGTATCCAAACTCACGTTTTCTACGCAATTGTAAGTCTCAAATTTGGTTGGATTACATCTACAAAGAGAAAGTGGATGAATTTAGCTTTGATTTTGATTTTTACAATGACTATGAAGATAAAGGAATTTACGATTACGAAGGACAGATATCCGTCTTAGCTCGTACGCTTTTGAAATTACCTAGTCAAGCAAAATTAGCAATGGGCTTGCGCATCATCAAAGACAATTTCAAAAAAGATACCACCGATCGTTTTGCTAATCAATTATGGGATAAAGCAATTGAATTTGCTGCGTTTAATGATGAGTTTGAATTTGATCAATTCTCCAAAAACACGTTTCAAGAAGCAATCGACCAACTGGCGAAAGAGAAAAAAGAAAATGATTCAATCAAAGCGATAAAAGGAACAACGAATCAGAATTGGGATAAATACCAAACAATTAAAAATCAAAAATCAGGATTTACAATTGATGCAGGAATTGATTCTACTAAGTTTTATTTGTACGGCATTTCTGATTTAATAAGTGATTCTACGTTTAAAAAACGCTTGGATTATTTCACGAATCGCTACAAGGAAAAAGAACAAGAAAGTGATGAGCTTTTTGAAATGACCGATGATGAAATTGATGCGTATTATCAAGAAGAATACGATGAGAAATTGCATTTAGACATGGATACAGTGTTAATGGTCAATCCACTGGTCTATGAAATTGAACGCTATCAAACCTTGAATTACAAAAAGTCAGATAAATTGGAAGATGTTGTCATTGCTTCCGTCAATAAAGTTGCTGCTGAAATGCGCATCAATGTCATTCAATTGGATCGCAGTAACCAACAAAAAATGACAGCTGATGATTACAACAATCTTGCGCAATTGATGCGTAGTTTGGAAAGACGAGTACTATTCAATGGCGCAAAATCGTTCATTTTGGATTTGGAACAATTAGACAGTTTGAGAAAAATATACGGCACCAATAAATTGATGTTGTTAGAATACAGTCATGAATACGATTCAGGAATTACCTTAGGTTCTGGTTTGCTAGGGACCTTGATTTTCCCTATAGGAATGGTCTATTTTCCGATTGCCATTTTATCCGGCCATCATACGCATTGGAACGTTTATGTGTTGAATTTAGAAACAGGTGAATTGATCATTGATCAAAATTACGAATCAGATGATTTAGCCAATAAAAAATTCATTGAACTACGTTTAAACGCATTATTTCATCAATTAAAGCAAGAAAAAAATGATTAAATCACTTTTCACTTTACTCATCGTTACTATTCTTGCTTTCCAAATCGTTGGTCAAGAAAAAGGTTATTTCGGTAGAAAAACCATGATCGAAATTGGAGGTGGGGGAGCTTTTCCGCTGTTTCAAAATATTTTCGGACAGGATAAAGGCTACATCAAAAAAGGTGGTGAATTTCAAAAGTCATTGAATTTAGTGGACGCTAATTTCAGAGCTAGTTTTGGCGTTGTTTTATCTGAAAATACTGCCGTAGCTATGGAATACCAACAAAAGTACTATGCTTTTAATCCGATTAAAGGAACTACTATTGGTCGTCAATTTGTGAATGATTTAGGTCAAACAATCACCGAAGAAATCAATGCGAAAGCGGTGCACATGTCGTTAACAGAACGAATCATCATGCCTCGTCTTATCTTTTCTACAAAACAAGGTCGCGTTCCAGCAGGAATCACACATGAAATTGGAGTAGGGTATTCGATGATTGCTTTTAACAATAGAAAACCGGATCTGGCTGTTGACACTGCAGGGATTTATTCCGTGCAAGATGTTCAGGATTTCTTCTTAGATGAACGTGTAGAGGAATTGAAAGGTTTGAAATGGATGTATGGTGTGCGAATGAATTATCCCATTTCAAAACAATTACTCTTCCACTTCGGGGTGCGCTACTCCTACAATACACTTTTCAAAAAGAAAGCGTACAGAGATTATGACCAAACGCAATACTGGCTATCAGGAAAAGAAGCGTGGGAAAAAATCAATCAGCGCAGACAGTTTGGAATCATGGAACTGAATCTTGGATTGACCTTTTGCTTATAATTCACAGTATCAATTCGGAAATTATTGATCACATTTGGATGGAAGTTTGATCTTACATCCAAGTAGATACTATTATTCTGCCTCTGGAGCTAAACGCAATACAATCCCATCGATTTCTTCAGAAATTGGAATCTGGCATCCTAAACGACTGTTAGGTTTTACATAGAATGCTTGATCCAACATGTCTAATTCAGCGTCACTTTGTTCTTCTAAATGGGTGTCAGATTCTAAGTAACATTGACAAGTTGCACACATTGCCATTCCTCCACATTCACCTTTCACAGGTAACTCATACGATTTACACAACTCCATGATGTTCATGTTCATGTCTGTTGGAGCTAGCAATTCGTGTGAAACACCTTCTCTGTCAATTATTGTTACTGTAATATCTGCCATGAAATAATTTTTTACAAATGTAATAAGCCTTTTTAAAATGAAAGACTCAAACCTGCATTCATTGTGAAAAGTGTATACAAACGTGATTTTTGAACTTGCCCTTCGACACCACTAAAATTTAAACTACCAAACAGCATGCTCAACACATTGTTGTCTGCACTCATTGGTAAATTCAATTGATAATTGAAGGAATAAAAGAACAATAAACTTTTAGTAATAGGTACACGTGATTTGATACTGTATCCGATTGATAATTCTTTGTAAGTAGGTTCTGTGTTGTAATTGACTTTTTCATTTTGATTGATACCGTATTCATCGTAATTGATTAAATAATCACGTTTTTTAATTGAATTCATGGTGTATCCAAAGCTCAAGCAGTGACTGACGCCAATCGGTAAAATGGCTCTTTTTGCCGCAAATTCAATGCGTGGTGCGATGGTGATGGATTGTACATCAATGATTTCATGTTTAGAAAAAAATGATCCTAAACCTGGCTTCTCATAATATATTTCTCCAGGAGCGACATATTGTTTGTAAATAGACGCTTGTAACCCAATCATAAGGCGTTTGGATACCGTTCTACCCAAGCCAATTTGTCCGCCATATTCAAACCATCTTTTTTTATTGACCAATTGGCCATTCGATTCCATGTAGTGATAATCACTTCTGATTAAATTATTAATCAATCTAAAATGACCAATACCACTAATTTCCACGATGTTTTTATTCCCTAAAAAACCAGGGTTTTCTTTTTGCGCAATTGCTGAAAATGCGACGAAAAGTAGAATGGATAAATAGTATTTCATGTTAATTCTTTTTAGTCTGCTTTAGGTAAGCGTTAATGTGATTGGCGATGTGTAACTTGCTTGGTTTATTGTTAAAACCAATGATAATCGTTTCCGTTTTACCAAGACTGATGTTGTAAAAAGAAAACTTAATGTCCGTTTTATTTCCTTGGATAAATTGCATGGGAGCCATAACCAATATGGCAACTGGTAAACCAATAACAGTTGAAGCGGCGATGATCACAGGCGTTAAGTTGGGATCGTAAAAATACTCCATGGTAACAAATCCGATCATAGATGTTCCACTGCTTTTTTCCATTTCTTTGATCAAATAATAATCGGTTGCTAATAGTGGAATTGATTGAGCTTGTTCAATTTCTGAACGCAACCAAGCATTGACCACTTCTTGATTGAATTCTGCCGTTGTGTTTAATTCTTCTGAACTTGCTTTCTCTGAAATTGAAATGCTTGAATTGGTAGCTAATTCAATTCCTTGTATCAAGTTGTCAAGGTATTTTTCCTGTTTTTCTTCTGGTGTATAATTACTGGTTCTAATGGAACAAGAAATAAGGTTTAATTGATCAAAATAATTGGATTTTGAATCACTTTCAGGCTTGCTAAAATTTGTACTGGCAATAAATACGGAATCATTGATGATGTCATAGATACCATACATGTAGTAAGCGGTCGAATCAAACGATTCAGGGGTGTCAATCGATTTTTTAGTTTTAATGCGATCGTATTTCGAATTCGTTTCTGTAGTCGTAGTTGCGTTATTTGCTTTCAAATTGGCTGAATCTTTTGCAGCTATTGCCAACTTTGCACTTTCTTCAAAACTGCGCTTAGAGTAGTTTTTCCAATTGAAATTAGATGTGCCGTTTAAGCTGGTAAACAATTGTTTTTTAGCATCTTGAATCAATAAGTTTTCTGGGTATGCTTTCGATAAATCATACATGTTACGAATTGCTAAAACAGTAATCGCTTCTTTGTTACAGTTTTTAATGTAATCTTGGAATAGTGCGATTTCTCCCTCCATTAAGCGCGCTTTAGGAAGAATAGATGACTTCTTAGAATTTGCAGTGTATTGATATATACCTAACCAACTTAAAGCTTTCATTTCAGCTAAAAAATTAGATGTTGGAAATTCTTTCTCCAATAAAAAGATGGAATAAATAGCGTTTGTATAATTGTTCTCAGACACATCGATTCGAACACTTTCAAAGCGTGCGATGTTGCGGATGTATTCAAATTTTTCTTTTCCTAAATAATGAACAGCGTCTCCCCAATTCGATAATGATGTTGCTGTTTTTTCAGCCTCTTCTTTGCGCTTTTTAATATTGGGGTGAGTGCTTTTTGAATCATCGTAATTTTCTTCAGCAGTAATAGGATAAGTCTTTTTTCCCCAAACTCCTTCAGGAAAATAAATTTTATTTCCTCCAATGTATTGTTTGTCTATCGGAATTTCATCAAAAGGCAAGTAAGAATACATCAAAACGTCAAATACGCCTAAAATCTCATCCGGATCATAACCTGCATTTTTATACATTTCAACAGCTATTTTATCAGCTGCAAATTCATTTTCTTTTGAAAACGTACTCATTTCAATGATGGATTGCCCACGTTGATTGGATGACCATTCATACGATTTCAATGCGTGATTTTCCTTGTAATGGGCAATTTCATGTGCGAGAATGTAAGCCAATTGCGCTTCACTGGTCAATTCGGCAATTAAACCTGTCGTAACGAAAATAATCCCTTGATTCGTTGACAATGCATTCGTTACATTCGATTTCAAAACATAAAAACGCAATTCTTTTTTCAATTCCGGTTCCTTTGAAAGGACTTTATGCGCTACATCTTCAACATATTTACTGATGTCATCCCCATAAATAACCAATCCGGAATGCAACAATTCGTCAACAGCTTTAGTGGATGACAACAAGAATTTCTTTTTATCCGTAGTGCTGTATAATTCTTTGTTTTGGTTCAATAGGTTTTCATACTTTTTCTCAGTTGTGGTACTAAAGTCAGTAGGAATCTTACCATTTGCTAGAAGCGTACGGTAATTATTGAAATCAACTTGAGAAAAAGTGAACGAAACACTGAATACAAAAAAGCTGAGTAAGAAAACAGGAAGAGATTTCATGTGGATTAAATTAAATCGGTATCAAAAGTAGTTGAATGTTTAATGGTATGCAATTATTGAGAGCTAAACTTTTTAAGAGTTCGACCAATTGAAAAAGGCTCTGAAAAATCAGAGCCTTTTAATATATAGTGCCGTTCCGTTCTATCCCCGAAAAACGGGGGAAGAAGGACCGTGAAAGCTTCCCAATAAATGGGAAACTATAATGTGGTTCAAAGATAAGTTGTTCCAACAAAAAAAGCGCTGAATTTCAGCGCTTCTTTTCAATTATTTTGCTTCGAATTACATCATTCCAGGCATTCCACCAGGCATTCCGCCCATTGCTGGAGCGTTTTCTTCTGGTTCGTCTGCAATGACACATTCTGTTGTCAATAGCATCGCTGCAATTGAAGCTGCATTTTCAATAGCAATACGTGTCACTTTTGTAGGATCAATAACTCCTGCTTCGTACAAGTTTTCATACACATCTGTGCGAGCATTGTAGCCAAAGTCGTCTTTTCCTTCACGTACTTTTTGTACAACTACAGCTCCTTCTCCTCCTGCATTTGCAACAATCTGACGAAGTGGTTCTTCAATGGCACGTTTTACAATGGCAATACCAGTTGTTTCGTCTTCATTGATGCCTTTCAAACTTTCTAAGTTATCCATCGCGCGAATCAAAGCAACTCCACCACCAGGTACAATTCCTTCTTCAACTGCTGCACGTGTAGCTGCTAATGCATCGTCAACGCGATCTTTTTTCTCTTTCATTTCCACCTCAGTTGGCGCACCGATATACAATACCGCAACCCCACCAGCTAGTTTCGCTAAACGCTCTTGCAATTTTTCACGATCGTAATCAGAAGTGGTAGCTTCCATTTGAGCTTTGATCTGTCCAACTCGTGCTTGAATGTTTTCTTTTGCTCCAGCTCCATTGATAATGGTTGTGTTGTCTTTGTCGATTTCAACTTTCTCTGCTGTTCCCAACATGTCTAAAGTAGCGTTCTCTAAAGTATAACCGCGCTCTTCAGAAATCACTTGACCTCCAGTTAATATTGCGATGTCTTCCAACATTGCTTTTCTGCGGTCACCAAATCCTGGTGCTTTCACTGCTGCAATTTTCAACGAACCTCTCAAACGGTTCACAACCAATGTTGCCAATGCTTCTCCATCTACATCTTCAGCAATGATCAACAATGATTTTCCGTTTTGAACGACTGGTTCCAAAATAGGAAGCAATTCTTTCATGTTGCTGATTTTCTTCTCGTAAATCAAGATCAATGGATGCTCCATTTCAGCAATCATTTTGTCTGTGTTTGTAACGAAGTAAGGTGACAAGTACCCACGGTCAAATTGCATTCCTTCTACCGTTTTTACATCGGTTTCAGTACCTTTTGCTTCTTCAACAGTAATGACTCCATCGTTTCCAACTACTTTCATCGCTTCAGCAATCAATGAACCAATTGTTTCATCATTGTTAGCAGAAATGGTTGCGATTTGCTTGATTTTATCATTATCAGAACCAACTTCTTTGGAGATTTTTTTCAAATCACTCACTACCGATAAAACAGCTTTGTCGATACCGCGTTTCAAATCCATTGGATTTGCTCCAGATGCTACGTTTTTCAATCCTGCAGTGATGATTGCTTGTGCTAAAACAGTTGCAGTTGTCGTTCCATCCCCAGCAATGTCTGCTGTTTTTGAAGCAACTTCTTTCACCATTTGCGCACCCATATTTTCAATAGGGTCTTTTAACTCTACTTCTTTAGCCACAGATACACCATCTTTTGTAACATGAGGTGCTCCGAATTTTTTGCCAATTACAACGTTGCGTCCTTTTGGTCCAAGAGTGACTTTTACTGCATTTGCTAATGCATCAACTCCTTTTTTAAGCTTCTCACGAGCTTCTACGTCAAAATAAATTTGCTTTGCCATTTGTACTGTACGTTTTTTAATTAACCAATAATTCCATAAATGTCCGACTCACGCATGATCAAGTAAGTTGCGCCATCAATTTTAATTTCTGTACCTGAGTACTGTCCAAAAATCACAGCGTCTCCAACTTTAACACTCATTGGTTCGTCTTTTTTACCATCACCAGCAGCGATAACAGTTCCACGTAAAGGTTTTTCTTTCGCTGTATCAGGAATGATGATACCACTTGCAGTAACTTGTTCTGCCGCAGCAGGCTCAATTAGAACTCTGTCTGCTAAAGGTTTAAATGATGTTGACATATTGTAAAGTATATTGTTTAAAATGATTTGCCACGCCCTTCTCGAAATTTGTGCCAGATGCTTTTTGCCGACAAATTTTCAGTTTTGAGCAAAAAAAATGTCAGTATGAATGACATACTGACATCGAATATCGTTGACCAATTACTTGGTGAAGCTGATTATTGGTTTTGAGGTTTTCCACCTTGTGATGGCTGACCTTGTCCTTGACCAGGTTGTCCCTGTCCAGGTTGACCTTGTCCTTGCTCAGTACCTTGAGGAACTTTAATTTCTTCCGGTTTCATCATATATGATAAGAAGAAACTTGAAGCAACAACAACAACTGCTAAAGTCCAAGTTGCTTTCTCAACAAAATCGTTGGTGCGTTGTACACCACCCAATTGCTGTCCACCGAAGTCTGAAGTTAAACCTCCACCTTTAGGATTTTGAATGAAAACAACAACAACAAGTAAGATGCTTGCTAAAATAATGATAATTGAAAGTACTGCTAACATTGTATTATAAAGTTAATTTTTTCTTTAATTCTTCAATTTGGACTGCAAATAAACTCTTTTTTTCTGGAAAATTCAAACTTAATTGATGATAAACATGAATTGCCTTCGGAAAATTGCCTTGAGCAGCATATATTTTGGCCAAAGTTTCAGATACTGGAATGGTTTCCTCGTCTAAACTCTCTTTTGCTTTTTTTGAAGGGGAATAGAAGTCTGTTTTGGCTCTGGTAATACTTGGTTCTTCTTGTAAGAAACGATCAATAATGGCTTGTTTGTCTGGTTTTTGTGATGGGTTCTCGCTATTTACAGTAGCGCTTTGATCACTGCTTTTTAACCAGGATGTGAAACTGCGTTTGGTGTCAATAACTTTGTTTTCTACTGCTTTTTCAACTACAATTTCAGGAGTTTCTTCACGTTTTTCAGTAACACTATTTTTTTCTGAATTTATTTCAGCTTTTTCTTCAACTTCAGTAAAGTATTCCTGTCCAACACTAAACGCACTGGTTTCAAATTCAAATAAATCTTCTTCAGTTGAATCGGTTTCTTCCGAGTTTTCATTCTCAATAACTTCAGGAACTGTTTCAACTTGAATGGTTGCCGATTCAACAATCGTTTCTTCAGGCTGATTTACCAATAACGGTTCAATGACTTCTTCGTTAGGTAATTCTAGGATTACAGCAGTTTCTGGAATTGAATCCGAAACATTTGCTGGAATTACCTCTTCAGTTTGATTTGTGAAAGACGATTGAATTAAATGAAACAAACGCTTGCGATCACTTAAACGGTAAGCTTGTTGTTCAATGACCAGATCCAATTCAATGGATTGGTGTTGTTTTACACCAGCGATATACAACAATGAATAAACAGATGCATACGGATTTTTATCTGCTAAATCTTTGAGCACAGGGAGATCCTCCATTTTTATTAAATGGGGTTGCTGGATGTATATGGCCAAGTGCTCTGTATTCATCTTACCAATTTGAAAGTAATTTGTTGATGACGTCTTGCACTACTTGTTGATTGATTTCTTCAATCAAACGGTTTTCAACATCGACCAATTGTTCGCCTGCGCCATAATCCGAAAAGCGTGTGCTGGTCATCTTGATTTCTTCTAAACCTTTTGTTGGTGTAATAATGGTGAAATTAACACTAATCGTCAAACGGTTTTGTGCAACTTGATCATTTTGTTGAATGGCATTTGGAGCCGTTGAATAAGCAGCCACAATGCCCGAAATTTGAACTTGAGCGTCGTTTAATTTTGAGCTTAATTTTAATCGGGTATTGTTTTGAATGCCGGTTCTTAAGTTTTCGGACAACGTTGCTCCGTAATTGGATGGTGCTGTTGGACTTCCTACTTCAATCGGATTGATGTAAAATTGTTTCCATTCCTCAGGATAAGATGTATCGTTCGGATTCATAAAAGCTGTTGGCCAACAACTGGAAAGCCCAAACAAAAGAAACGCTATGTAGAGAATTCGCATCATCCTTGAATATCGTATTCTTTGATTTTTCGGTACAAAGTGCGTTCTGAAATTCCTAATTCTTCAGCTGCATTTTTTCTTCTGCCTCG
The DNA here is from genome assembly GCA_020849495.1 of Fluviicola sp. Lineage (GTDB taxonomy): Bacteria > Bacteroidota > Bacteroidia > Flavobacteriales_D > Crocinitomicaceae > Fluviicola. The sequence goes on along the minus strand of JADLGD010000117.1, from coordinate 17,884 downwards.
GTGTTTATCCAATGCCTTTTGAATCAATTCTTTTTCGCGGTCTTCTAACGACAATGATTCTTCAACGTCTTCGTGAATTTCTATGTCTTCTGTTTCGTCTTGCACATTGTAAATGGGCTGACTTTCTACCGGTTTGATTGGAGTAGGAGGAAGCATGCGGTGTTCTCCAATATTCACATCTCCATACATGCGATTGACAACTGCGCGTTGATCCGTAGATAAATGAATTTCTCCGTTTTGATTCAATAATTCAACGACCAATTTTTTCAACTCGTTCAAATCATTTTTCATATCGAACAAAAACTTGTACATCAATTCTCGTTCGTCAATTTTAGTATCGTTTGCACCAATTACACTTGGCAATTGATCGTTTTGATTGGGTAAATAATTTTGAAGAGTAAGACCGTCAATTTCTCTACTTTGTTCGATAACGGATAACTGTTCTACCAAATTTTTCAATTGGCGAATATTTCCCGGCCAAGGGTATTCATTCAGTAAAACAATCGCATCTGGTGTTAAACGAACTGCTGGCATGCGGTATTTGTCAGCAAAATCACTGGCAAATTTCCGAAACAACAAATAAATATCGTCTTGGCGTTGGCGTAAGGCAGGTAATGCAATCGGGACGGTACTCAAACGGTACAACAAATCTTCTCTAAATTTCCCTGATTGAATGGCGCGGTGCATGTTTTCATTGGTTGCAGCAACAACGCGTACATTCGTTTTCATCACCTTTGATGAACCAACGCGAATGAATTCTCCCGTTTCTAAAACTCGCAACAAACGAACCTGAGTTTGCATCGGTAATTCTGCAACTTCATCTAGGAAAATGGTTCCGCCATCTGCTACTTCAAAATAACCTTGTCGGCTACCTGTTGCACCTGTAAACGATCCTTTCTCGTGTCCAAATAATTCGGAATCAATTGTTCCTTCAGGAATAGCTCCACAGTTGACAGCAATATATTCTGCATGTTTGCGAGAGCTCAATTGATGAATCACTTGCGGGATGATTTCTTTTCCAGTACCACTTTCTCCTGTAACCAATACTGAGATATCTGTGGGAGCAACTTGCATTGCAACTTCCAACGCACGGTTGAGCTGAGGAGCATTACCGATGATCCCAAAACGCTGTTTGATTTGTTGGATGTTTAAACTCATATCGTTTTATGCATTTGGTCCGTCTACAACTTCACCAATCAAAGTTGCAGAAGTACAATCATTTATTTTAACATAACAGTAAGTTCCCTTTACCAAGTCGCCTTTCGGGAATACTACCATCGCATTTCTACCATTTCTACCACACAAATGCTCTTGCGAACGCTTGGATGGACCTTCAATCAATACTTGATGAACCTGTCCAATTTCTTTTTCATTCCATTCTTTCGAATGTTGATTTTGAATTTGGATGATTTCTTCCAATCTTCTACCTTTTACGTCCTCTGGAACATCGTCCTTGAACTTGCGTTCTGCCAATGTTTTTGGACGTTCAGAATATTTAAACATGTAAGCGTAATCGTATTTCACTTCTTTCATCAATGAAACGGTTGCTTCGTGTTCTTCGTCTGTTTCGCCACAGAAACCAGTAATAATATCTGTTGAAATAGCACAATTAGGAATAATGCGACGAATAGCAGCAATGCGATCCAAATACCATTCGCGAGAATAACCACGGTTCATGCGTTCCAATACATCTGTATGTCCTGATTGAACAGGTAAATGAATGTAAGGACAAATGTTGTCATATTTCGCCATCACTTCTAACACATCATCTGTCATGTCTTTTGGATGAGAAGTGGAGAAACGTACACGTAAATCAGGATGCACCAATGCAACCATCTCCATCAACTGAGCAAAATTTGTAGTTGCTTTCGTTTCGTCTTTGATCACGCCTTTACTTGACATGTTCCAACGGTAACTATCCACATTTTGCCCCAATAAAGTGACTTCGCGGTATCCTTTTGCAAATAAATCTTTGCATTCTTGTACAATCGTTTCCGGATCACGAGAACGTTCTCTTCCTCTTGTAAAAGGAACCACACAAAACGAACACATGTTGTCACATCCACGCGTAATGGTAACAAAAGCAGAAACTCCGCCTTGATCTAAACGAACAGGTGAAATATCCGCATAGGTTTCTTCTCGAGATAATAAAACGTTAACAGCACGTTGTCCACTACCCACTTCATCTACCAAATTGGGCAAATCGCGGTAAGCATCCGGGCCAGCAACTAAATCCACTAATTGCTCTTCCTCTAATAAACTTTGCTTCAATCGTTCAGCCATACAACCCAAGATTCCAACAACTAAATTGGGTTGGTCTTGTTTGCGTTTTTTAAATTCGGTCAAACGATTGCGAACGCGTGTTTCAGCATTTTCACGGATGGAACAGGTATTGATCAATACAACATCTGCTTCATCAATGTTTCTTGTGGTAGTATAACCTTCTTTCGTCATGATGGAAGCCACCACTTCGCTGTCAGAGAAATTCATCTGACAACCGTAACTTTCAACGTATAATTTTTTTGCGCCAGTTCCACCTTCTATAATGGTAGCCTCTCCTTGTTTTGATTCGTCTATGACTTTGTTTGCTCCGTGATTTTCGAACATTGCTTTATTGAATTGAAGTGCAAAAATACATTTTATGTGGATGATGTCAAAATGTCAGTTGCGTCCTTTCACATTCTTTAATAGTTGCTGATGAAAAAAAAATATTGAGCTTATCAAAAAAAATTAAACTATAGTTTATAGGTAGATTTTGAACCATTCATTTTCACAGGTGTTTGTTTTTTGAATGGAAAATAGATTAATTTGCACCGTTTCACCATCGTTTGTGAAATGAAATTTTTGAAGTTATGAGTAAAAACCTGGTGATAGTGGAGTCGCCTGCAAAGGCAAAAACCATCGAGGGATACCTTGGAAAAGATTTTACTGTTAAATCGAGTTTTGGTCACGTTAGGGATCTGGCTTCAAAAGGATTAGCGATCGATATTGAAAACGATTTTAAGCCCGATTACGAGGTTAGTGCAGACAAGAAAGCAGTGGTTGCAGAACTCAAAAAATTAGCGAAAGCAGCTGAAGTTGTATGGCTCGCTACCGATGAGGACCGTGAGGGGGAAGCCATCTCTTGGCACTTATATGAGACCTTGGGACTTGAAAAAAAGATAACAAAACGCATTACTTTCAACGAAATCACCAAAACAGCAATCACTAATGCTATTGAGCATCCACGAGAAATCAATAAACCGTTGGTAGATGCTCAACAAGCGAGAAGGATTTTAGATCGCTTGGTTGGTTTTGAGTTATCGCCCGTTTTGTGGAAAAAAGTGCGTCCAAGTTTGTCAGCAGGACGTGTGCAATCAGTTGCAGTGCGTTTGATTGTGGAGCGTGAAAAAGAAATCATGCATTTCAAAGCAGAGTCTTTTTTCAGAATTGCTGGTCAGTTTTTAAAAGGGAAGGAAGGAATCAAAGCAGAGATTTCTAAACATTTCGGAACAGACACAGAAGTTGAAACATTCTTGAAACAATGCGTTGGCGTTCAGTTCGCTGTGTTAGATGTACAAAAGAAACCTGCTAAAAAGACACCTGCAGCTCCTTTTACCACTTCAACATTGCAACAGGAAGCCAGTTTGAAATTGGGTTATTCTGTTTCTAGAACTATGCAAGTTGCTCAGCGTTTGTATGAAGCAGGACGCATCACCTACATGAGAACGGATAGTGTGAACTTGTCCGAAACAGCCATGAGAGGTGCAGAAGCTGAAATTAAATCGGCTTACGGAAATCAATACAGCAATCCATCAAAATATACAACCAAGAGCGCCAATGCGCAAGAAGCCCACGAAGCAATTCGTCCTACAGATTTCGCATTACATTCATTAACAGATGCTGAATCGGATGAAACGCGTTTGTATGATTTAATTTGGAAACGTTCAATCGCTTCACAAATGAGTCATGCTGAATTGGAGCGCACAACAATTGCAATTGGAAATGATAAAGTAAAAGAAGTGTTCCAAGCAAAAGGGGAAGTGATCAAATTTGATGGTTTCTTGAAAGTGTATTTGGAAACGTCTTTGGACGAAGAAGAGGACGCTGAAACTGCAGGTTTGTTGCCAGCAGTTGAAGTAGGTGAAAAATTAGATGTGCAGTTTATCCGTGCAACCGAACGTTTTTCAAGAGCTGCTCCTCGTTATGTGGAGGCTTCTTTAGTGAAAAAATTAGAAGAATTAGGAATTGGTCGTCCATCAACCTATGCTCCTACAATTTCTACAATTCAAAAACGTGGATACGTAGAGAAAAAAGAACGCGATGGCGAAGAGCGTAGTTACCAAATTCTCGAATTGAAAGGTGCTACGATCGAAAAATCTTCTAAAACAGAAATTACAGGTAGAGAGAAAAATAAATTGTTCCCAACCGATATTGGGATGGTCGTAACTGATTTCTTGGTGGATCACTTTGCACATATTTTGGATTATCACTTTACTGCTGATGTAGAAGAGCAATTTGATGAAATCGCTAGAGGTAAAATGAATTGGACAGAAATGTTGAAGTCGTTTTACGGAGCTTTCCACCACAGCGTAGAAGAAACGTTAGAGCATTCTGATCGTGCAACTGGTGAAAGAGAATTGGGAATGCATCCTGTTTCAAATAAAAAAGTCATTGCAAGAATTGGTCGATTTGGTCCAATGATTCAAATTGGTGATGAAAAAGAAGATGGTGAAAAACCACAATTTGCGTCTTTAACAGGATCTCATTCAATCCATACGATTACACTTGATGAAGCGTTGGAGTTGTTTAAATTGCCACGTGTTGTTGGTGAAATCGATGGTGAAGTAGTAAAAGCAAACGTTGGACGTTTTGGACCTTATGTTCAAATTGGAAAATTATTCGTTTCCTTGAAGAAAGAAGATGATCCCATGACCGTGACTTTAGAGCGTGCTACCGAATTGATTCTTGAAAAGAAAGAAGCGGAAGCCAATAAATTGATCAAATCGTTCCCTGAAAGAGAAGATGTTCAATTGCTAAATGGTCGTTATGGTGCCTATTTAAAAATTGGAAAAGATAATTTCAAATTACCAAAAGGAACTGAAGCAGATAAATTGACTTTAGAAGAATGTTTGGTGATTGCGGCAGATCAGGCAAATGCTCCTAAAAAGAAGTTTGTAAAGAAGAAGAAATAGGCTTTAATAGCTAGTGAAATGAGTGCATCGCGGAGTTATCCACGATGCATTTTTCATTCTTAATTGTTGCTAGACTATTTCCGAGTGGATGAAAGGCTACTTTTGTTCAAAAAAATTCCATGAAGGATTTATCTATTTACTTTAGTTCACTTGAGCAAATCGACTCGTTTGAAGCTGGGAGTATAGGCGAACAAATCATCAGAAATGACGAAAATGGTTTTCCTGAAATGCAAAAAGGCGGGGTAGCTTTATTATATGTACCCGAATTTCGTTTTGGAGATCAAACATTACACGGTAAATCAGACGATCGTTTTCGGTCTGCCTTTTATCAATTGTATAAAGGTGCTTCATGGAAGAAAAATATCTACGACTTAGGGAATTTAATGCCTGGTGAGCGGGTAGAGGACACTTATTTTGCTTTGCGTCAGATTGTAGCTGAATTGGTAAAAAAAGACATTATACCAATCGTTATAGGTGGAACGCAAGATTTGACCTATGCCATGTATCAAGGATATGAAGAGTTAGAGCAAATGATCAATGTCATGAGCATTGATAATCGCTTGGATCTTGGTGATCCTGAAGTAGCAATCAATTCAAAAGCTTATGTGAACAAATTATTAATGCATCGACCTTGCTTTTTGTTCAATTATTCGGTTCTGGGTTATCAAACACCTTTAGTAAAGCAAGAAGAATTGGATTTATTTGAAAAATTGTATTTCGATACGGTGCGTTTAGGTGAATTCAATGCGGATTTTAAAGTAGGGGAGCCCTTGTTGCGTAATACGGATTTATTAACCATCGATTTGCAATCCATTCGTTCGAGTGATATACAAGGTAAACACTACACTGAACCCAATGGGTTTTTCAATCATGAATTGTGTCAGATTGCTAAATATGCAGGAATCAGTGATAAATTGACATCCCTGGGTATTTTTAATTTAATGCCCGACGATTTATCTGAAAGTGCACACGCTCAAGTTGCACAAATGATTTGGTATTTTTTAGATGGCATTTCTTTAAGATTTGGTGACTTCCCAATGGGAACTAAAAAAGGCTATTTGAAATTTACCGTCTTTTTAGAAGAAATTGATCACGAGGTTATTTTTTATAAAAGTCCAAAATCTGAAAGATGGTGGATGGAGGTGCCATACCCTCCTTCTGAAGGCGTTCGTTTTGATCGACACCACATGGTTCCTTGTAATAAAAGGGATTATGACAATGCTTTGCAGGGAGAGATTCCGGATTTGTGGTGGAGAACTTATCAGAAATTAGGGTAAAAGTTTCCATTCAGAATGTGTTAAAAAAAAGCTTTCTTCAACATTACGTTGTGGAAAACGAAAATAGTTTGCAGGAAAATATTTTGTTTCTTGCAAAAAATACTTATTTTAGTCGCCAATTGGCTAAATTTTGTTAAAAGTCAAGATTGTTCATACCGTACTAAGTACACTGTTTATGAAGAAAAGATTACTTGTATTGTCTGCATTGGTGCTTGCATCAACAGGAAGTTTTGCTCAACAAGACCTTGCGTTGACGCACTTTATGTATAATAAATTCGCTGTGAATCCAGGAGCTACTGGAATTGAAGACGGAATTTGTGGAAATTTAATTTATCGCAACCAATGGGATAAAGTGAATGGAGCACCAAATTCAGCGATTTTCAATGGTGAAATGAACTTGTCTCAGTGGTTAAACGCTGGTGCAGGAATCAATTTTACGCATGATGCGATTGGTTTTTCACGCCAAAACAATGTTTCGTTGAATTTCTCTTACCATTTTAACTTGCCTTTTGGTGTGTTAGGAGTGGGTGCTGGAATTGGAATGATCAATTTCGGTATGGATCCAGCATGGATTCCACCACAAACATTGATCGATGGAACATTGCCACAAAAAAGTTCTGCAACAAACTTTGATGCGAACTTTGGTGTGTATTTAAGAGCTGAAAATTGGTACGCAGGACTTTCTTCTACGCATTTACCAGCAATGGGCTTGAAAATCACGCCAACTGCTGTGCCAAGTAATGCAACAACAGCTTTGGATTACAACTTAGCGCGTCACTATTATGTGATGGGTGGTTACACGATTCGTAACGTAGGTTCTAAAGGAGAAGTGGATATTCAAGCAATGGGCCAAACAGATGCGGTGAAGTTTACAGCTATGTTGAATGCACGTTATATTTATAATAATTTACTTTATGGAGGTGTTGGTGTTCGTTATACAGATGCAGTTGCCGTAATGTTGGGTTATAAATTTTTAGACAGAAAAGATAGAAAGAATGCACGTATGTTCGGTTGGGCAGGTTATTCGTATGATGTGTCAATCGGAAGAATAGCGGGTGTTTCCAAAGGTACGCACGAGATGTCGGTGAAGTTTTGTTACATACCAAACCCACCGATTACAAAATCAAAACACCCAAGATGGTTGTAAAATCAAAAAAAAATTAAAAATCTTTGTAACCATTTTTGAAACGGTTTCGTTATATCACAAATTGATCCCTGTAGAATGTTAACGATTATCCGGAACTGTAAAATTGAACTAGAATGAAAAGACTGTTGATTATCGGTTTAATTGGGACCTTTTTAGCTGCTTGTAGCTCACGTAGTGGGCACTTAACAGGAGTGATGGGTCGAAGAATATACCAACCAGAGATTCCTCTTGGGATGGTTTATATTCCATCGGGTTCCTACAACATGGGGGAAAATGACCAGGATGTGCCTTTCTTGCACCAAACACGTGCAAAAACGGTTTCTGTTCAGGCTTTCTACATGGACCAAACAGAGATTACGAATAACGAATACCGCCAGTTTGTTGAGTGGGTTCGCGATTCGATGGCTCGTGAAAGAATCTACTCTGGATTAGAGGAAGATGAAGAAGCGATGGATTACATCAACTATACAGACATGTACTTCGATGAAGGTGGTTTGGAGTATGTTGAGTTTGATCCAAGCAACCGTGATGAAAACAGAGCGATTTTTGCTTTGAATTGGGATCGTCGTTTTTCATACCAAGATCCAGATTTATTGCCTTTGTTAGCTGATATGTATTATCCGCAACCAGAGCGTTTTTACCAACGCCGTGAGTTTGATACTCGTAAATTCATTTTCAAATACTATTGGATTGATTTGCGTGAAGCTGCTCGTAGAGGACGTATTGATATTGTTCCGAATGGTTATGACAATCAAGGTAACTTGGTTTCTCAGGAGCACCGTCAGTTGAATACTCCTCCACATCCATTTACTGAGGAGCCTCAAGGAATGGATAAGGATATGGGATTCTTCAACAAAAAAGGACAAAACAGTGCGATTCGTGGACATGACAACCGTCAACGTTTCATTATTAGTGAGGAAACTCCAATTTTCCCAGATACTTTGTGTTGGGTACGTGACTTTACTTATTCGTTCCACGATCCAATGACGAACATGTACTTCTGGCATCCTGCATACGACAACTATCCAGTTGTTGGTATCACATGGGTACAAGCAAAAGCATTCTCAATTTGGAGAACTCAATTGTTGAACAGTTGGTTGCAAGCAATGGGAGATTTATTCGTGAATGATTTCCGTTTGCCAACTGAAGCTGAATGGGAACGTGCAGCACGTGGTGATTTGAATAATTCACCTTATCCATGGGGAGGTCCATACATTCGTAACGAAACAGGATGTTTCTTGGGTAACTTCAAACCAATGCGTGGTCGTTATTTCGAAGATGGAGGTTTCCATACGGTGAAAGCATATTCTTACAATCCAAATGGTTGGGGTCTATATTGTATGGCTGGTAACGTATCAGAATGGTGTGAAACAGCTTACGATGAGTCCATGTATGAATTCTCTCATGATTTGAATACTGAATACAGATATGACGCAATGGACTGGGATCCACCAGCAATGAAACGTAAAGTTTCTCGTGGAGGATCTTGGAAAGATATCGGTTATTATTTGATGACATCAACTCGTTCATACGAGTATCAAGATACGGCTAAATCGTTCCTTGGATTCCGAAATGTGATGACTCACTTAGGACGCGGTGGACGTGACTTCTCAAGAGAAGGTGGCGAAGAAATTCGTAGCGATATCCAACTTCGCTAAGAATAACAACAAACAATTACAAAACAAAAACTTTAGTTAAACCTAAAAACAAAGAAAACTATGAAACCAGGAAGTAAAGGATGGAAAAAGTTTATGGCGAAACTCTACGGTTTCGGTGCGGCAGTCGTTATCGTTGGGGCCTTATTTAAAATCATGCACTGGCCATTTGCAGGGCCAATGCTAATAGTTGGTTTGGGTACAGAAGCATTGATCTTCATCTTCTCAGCATTCGAACCGATTCACGAAGATCCAAATTGGGAATTAGTTTACCCAGAATTGGCGTTAGGACACAGTGATGATTTAGATCACGATGCATTGCCTGCAGCTTCTCACGGTGGTCGTGGTGGAAGTGGAACAGGAATCACTGAGCACTTAGACAAAATGTTAGAAGAAGCTAAAATCGACGGACAATTGTTAGAGCGTTTAGGAGATGGTATGCGTGCTTTAGGAGAAAATGCTGCTCAATTGAAAGGCGTTACTTCTGCTGCAGCTGCAACTGATTCTTATGTTTCTTCATTGCAATCTGCTTCTGATAAAGTAAGCGCATTGTCTGAAGCTTATGAAAGAGCATCTGTATCTATTTCAGGTATGACTTCTAACACACAAGAAGGTGAGTCATTCGGTGAGCAAATGCAAAAAGTTTCTAAAAACTTAGCAGCATTGAACAATGTTTACGAATTACAATTGAAAGGTTCTTCTTCTCATTTAGAAGCTACAGAGAAATTCCAAGCTCAAGTTACTGAGATGATGTCTAATTTGTCTGCTTCTGCTGAAGATACACGTTTATACAAAGAAAACATGGCAATGTTGTCTAAAAACTTAACTGACTTAAATGCAGTTTATGGCAACATGTTGAAAGCAATGACCATTTCTAGAGATTAATTTTTTTAGAGTTGTTACTTTAAAAAATAAACTCATTTATTGATTAATATAAACCAATAAAAATTTTTAGTCATGGCAGGTGGAAAAGAAACCCCAAGACAGAAGATGATCGGTATGATGTACTTAGTACTTACCGCACTTCTGGCACTAAACGTATCCAAAGCAATTTTGGATGCATTCGTTGCGATCGAGGAAAATATTCAGATTTCAAATTTGAATGAATACGGTCGTGGTGAAGAAAAAAGATCAGACTTAAAAGAGGTCGCAGAAGATAAAACTGCACCAGATGTTCAGAAAAAAGCTAAAAAGCTTTTGGAAGTTGTTGATAAAATCGACAAAATGACAGCTGAACAAATTAAGATGATCGATGATATGAAATCTGAAATCCTTACAACGTGTGGTGAAGACATCGCTAAAACGGGTGAGGGTGCAATTATCGTAACTCCTTACAATGCTAAAGAACCGTTAAGACCGGCTCGTATGAATTTAATGCATGTAGAAGGTAAGGATAAATACGATGAGCCAATGCTTGTAATGGGTATTGCTGAAGATTTGAAAAATCCTTCAGGAAATGGTAAAAAATTGTGGGACTCTTACAATAAATACCGTACTGATTTAACTGAATTGATTGCTGCTTCGTCCTCAACACCGGAGAAAAAGTATTCGTTCAAGGATCCTAAAATCAACAAATACAAAGATTTCAAAGACTTGAAAAGTCAATTAGAGAAATCGTTGAAAACAGCTGCTCCAGATGATCAAGAGGCAATGATTAAAATTTATCAATCATTGACAAAACAAGAGCGTGTGAAAATGGAAGAAAACGAAGAAGGTGAAGTTCACTGGATTGGTAAAACTTTCGACCACTCTCCTTCAGTAGCTGCTTTAGCATCATTGTCATCTTTGCAAAAAGAGATTTTGACTGCTCGTGCTGATGCTGTTGCTCTTGTAAGAGGTCGTGTTGGTGGAGGTGAATACTCTTTCAACAAGATTATGGCTTTGGCTTACGGACCAGAGGTAGCAAACCAAAACGAAGAAGTTGAAGTTCAAGTATTGATGGCAGCATTTGATTCTGACAAACAACCAATCGTTACTGTAAATGGTGGAGCATTACGCGAAACCAAAGAAGGTAAAGGATTTGTTACTGTAAAAGGAGCAGGAGCTGAAATTAACTTGACAGGTACAATCACAATTTTGAATAAGTCGGGTATTCCTAAAACATTACCTTGGGAAAAAACGATTCAAATTATGAAACCTCAAGGAAATGTATCTTTACCTGAATTAAATGTATTGTACAAAGGTTATCCTAACGTGATTTCAGCTGTTGCTTCTGGTTATCCTGAAGCAAAAGTTAACGGTCAAGGTGTTACTTTGTCTAAAAAAGGTGAAAACTACATTGGAATGGTTAGTGGAGCTAGTAAAACAGCATCAATTTCAATTTCAGGTTTCAACAAGCAAACTAAAAAGACTGTTTCTTTAGGAACATTTACTTTTAAAGTTAAGAACTTACCTCCTCCAAATATTTATTTTGGTGCTGTAGCAGACGGTGGTAAAGCTTCTAAAGCTGAAACAAGAATCTTCGCTAAATACGGTGATGAGATTCCTTTGACAGCAAACTTTACAGTAGTTTCTTGGGAAATGCAAGTAGCTGGTTTATCTCGCCCTTCTAAAGGTTCTGGGAACAACTTAACTGCTGAAGCAATTGGTCAATTGAAACAAGCTAAGCCAGGAGCTATGATTAGCTTCATGACTCAAGTGAAAGGACCAGATGGAATTTTGAGAAAAAAATCTGGAAACTTTACGATTTAATACAATAACAAAAAGTGTCAATCATGAAACGTTTAATTATTCTTAGTTCGTTGTTACTTGGTGCATTCGCTTCGAATGCTCAGGAAATCAATGGTGGACCTGTAAATGTTCCTGCGGATGGAATCGTGGATGGTGTGTATATCACTGAGCACGTTCCTACAAAGAGAATGATCCCGTATGAGTTCGTCCGTGAAGCAGATGTAACTTGGAGTAAACGTGTTTGGCGTACAATTGATATGCGTGAGAAAATCAATCACCCTATCTACTTGCCGTTCGATTATCATACACCTTCTGGTCAGTATGTTCGTAACTCAAGTCGTTGGAGTTTGTGGACAATCTTGCGTCATCACATCATTAATGGTGATTTGAAAGTGTTTTCTCCATACAACCCTTTTCAAGAGGATATGCGTGATGGAGATCAATTCAAGTACGTAATTGCGCCTGAACCAGGAAAAAATTATTACACAGACTCTTTATTTAGAGACAAAGTGTTTTATTATCTTGGTAAAATTGGTGCTCAATCAGATGTTCCATTGACTGATGAAAATGGAGATCCAATTGAAATTACATTACCTGATGGTACAATTACTTTCAAATATCCACCAGCTGATACATTGTGGATTGATTCGAAAGACATCGTTCAATACCGTTTGAAAGAAGACTGGTTCTTTGATAAAGAACGTTCTGTATTGGATGTTCGTATTTTAGGAATTGCTCCTGTGGTTTATAGAGTTGAAATTAACCCTACAACATCACAAAAAACAATTACTGGTATGGAGGAAAAGTACTGGTTGTATTTCCCACATTGTCGTTATATCTTGAATAACTACTTTGTGTACAATGAACAAAATGATGCACAATGGATGAGTTTTGATGACTTGTTCTGGAAACGTCAGTTCAATAGTACAATTTACAAAGAAAGCAATGTATTCGACCGTACAATTGATAGTTACCGCACTGGTGTTGATGCTTTGATGGAATCTGAAAAGATTACTGAAGAGATTCGATTGTTTGAACACGACGTTTGGCATTTCTAATTAGAAATATTCAATTTAAAAGCCCTCATAACTTCTGTTGTGAGGGCTTTTTCGTTTCTTTCCCTAACTTTGCACATGCTTGTTTTAGAAAAACTGGGAATTCATTTCCCCCAAGGATTTTTATTTGAAGATTGCTCTGCTCAAGTCAATACAGGAGATCGTATTGGATTAGTAGGTAAAAATGGTGCAGGAAAATCAACTTTATTGAAATTGATTGCGCAATGGGAAAAACCTACTTCAGGTGCAATTCATCGCCAAAAAGGTATAGAAGTAGGTTTTTTGACGCAAGATATCCATGTTGATTATACCGCTACGGTATTTGATTACTTGTTCTATTCCAACGAAACACTCAATTATCTCAGAAATCGTATCGATCAAATCAATACTGATATTGTTAGCCGAACAGATTACGAATCGGATAGTTATTTAGCATTGTTGGATGAATTAAATGCATGCAATGATCAATTCAATATTTTAGATGGTTTTCAATGGGAAGAGAAAATTGCTTCCACCCTTCAAGGACTTGGTTTTTTAAAAACAGATTTCGATAAACAATTGAGTTCGTTTTCTGGAGGATGGAAAATGCGCGCTGAGTTAGCAAAGATTTTGGTAAATAAACCAAACCTATTGTTACTAGATGAGCCAACCAATCACTTAGATATCGTTTCGATTCAATGGTTAGAAAATTATTTGACGAAATTTGAAGGAGCTGTTATTGTCATTTCCCATGACCGCTTGTTTTTAGATAATGTAACGAATCGTACTTGGGAAATTTCTCTAGGTAAGATTTTAGATTTCCCTTATTCTTATACCAAGTACAAAGAACAACGATCGGAAGATTTAGAACGCTTAGCTGATGCTAAAAAGCAACAAGATAAAGACATTAAACAAACCCAAGAACTCATTGATAAATTTCGGGCAAAGAAAAATAAAGCTGCTTTTGCCCAATCCTTGATCAAGAAATTGGAACGCACTGAACGCATCGAATTGGAAAGTGATGCGATCGCTAAAATGAAAATCTTTTTCCCATTAAATGTTCAGCCAGGAAAGTGGGTATTGGAAATGGATGAATTGGGCAAGGCTTATGATCAACGCGTATTGTTTAAAGACATTTCGATTACGGTTGGTCGAGGAGAAAAGATTGCTTTATTGGGTCCGAATGGTGTGGGGAAATCAACTTTATTCAAATGTTTGACCAAAGAAATTGAGCATGGAGGTAAAGTAGAATACGGACACAATGTTAAAATCACCTATTTCGCGCAAGATCAAGCTGAACGGTTGGATAAAAATCTGACGGTTTACGAAACGGTGGATTTAGTTGCCACCGGTGAAGTTCGCAAAGATTTGCGTTCCATTCTTGGAGCCTTTTTGTTTTCAGGTGAAGACATTGATAAAAAAGTGGCTGTTTTATCTGGAGGTGAACGCACACGTTTGGCTTTGTGTCAGTTGTTGTTGAGTCCTTCCAATGTGTTGATTCTCGATGAGCCAACCAACCATTTAGATATTCAGAGTAAACAAGTCTTGAAAAAAGCCTTGCAGCAATATGAAGGTACGTTTTTGATCGTATCGCATGATCGTGAGTTTCTAGAAAACTTAACGAATCGTATTTGGGACATCGAAGATCAAACCTTGAAGATTCATCATTTTGGAGTTCATGAATACTTGCAACGAAAATTAAATGGCGAATCGCCTTCAGTGCAAACGGTATCTAAACCAAAAGAAACGGTTGTTCTACAAGAGCAAGTAATTGAAGAGAAAGGCTTGACAAATGATGAACGTAAGGAATTGAAACGCCAACGGAATCAATTGCAGAATACGGTTAAAAAGCATGAAGAGCGCATTTCAGAATTAGAAAAAGAATTAGCAGAATTAGAATTGCTTTTATCAACGATGGATTTTTCGGATAGTTCCAAGACAACTCCTGTTTTAAAGTCATTTGAAGAAACCAAGTCGAAATTGGATTATTACTCCGATTTATGGATGGAAGCCAATGAAGCATTAGAAAATTTACCTACAGCATGAATTTAGGATTATTAGAAAAAATGAAAGTGGCGCACGAGTCACCCATTCAATATACCTTACATTTAGATCAGGCCATAGCCATGAATGAGTTGTTAGGTCAACACATTCGAATGGAATGGACAGGTAAAATCGTTTGTTCAAATTGTGGTAAAACCACTAAAAATTCATTT
Organism: Fluviicola sp.; assembly: GCA_020849495.1. Taxonomy (GTDB): domain Bacteria; phylum Bacteroidota; class Bacteroidia; order Flavobacteriales_D; family Crocinitomicaceae; genus Fluviicola. Next base: position 2,711 of record JADLGD010000117.1, on the reverse strand, counting down.
GGACAAGGTTTTTGTTACCCTTGTTTCTTGGCAGCGCCACAAGCAGCACCTTGTATCATTAATCCTGAATTGTGTAGAGCACATTTAGGTGAAGGAAGAGATGTGGAATGGGAAGCAAAGCATCATAATCAACCACATGTCGTTTATTTGGCTGCATCAGACAGTGTAAAAGTTGGTGTCACTCGAGCAGATCAGCAATTTACTCGCTGGATGGATCAAGGAGCTTATCAAACAATTGTATTGGCAGAAACACCCAATCGATATACAGCTGGAATGATTGAAGTTGCTTTGAAATCGGTTTTGACAGATAAAACCAATTGGCAGCGCATGTTGAAAAACGAATTGAATTTAGACATCGATTTGGTGGAAGAAAAAGGAATGGTTGAAGATGTTTTGCCATTTGATTTGAGGGATTTTATTTCTGGTGATGATGCGATTTTCACGTTTGAATACCCGGTTTTATCTTATCCAAAGAAGGTGAAAAGTGTTGGTTTTGACAAAACGCCAATCGTGGAAGGTAAATTAGCTGGAATCAAAGGGCAATATTTGATTTTCGACGATGAACGTGTCATTAATTTACGGAAACATACGAGCTACGAAATCAACTTTGAATTTTAAAGAGTTTTTAACTTTCAATTGTTGCAACTTTTCTCGTTAATTTCTGCCAAAAAAGCACCGAGTTCATCGAATTCCTATTACTTTTAGTACTTGATTTTGAAATATTATGAACATGTTTGATAAGAACGAATTTAACAAATACGCAACCAAGCATATGGGTATTTCCAGTATGCATTTGGAAAGCTACATCGAATCTTCATTGACACCTTACATTATTGAAGAGCGCAATTTGAATATGACGCAAATGGACGTGTTCTCTCGTTTGATGATGGATCGCATTATCTTTTTAGGAACAGGAATCAATGATCAAGTGGCGAATATCATCAACGCACAGTTGTTGTTTTTAGAGTCGGTTGATGCGAAAAAAGACATTCAAATTTACTTGAATTCTCCAGGAGGATCTGTTTATGCAGGTTTGGGAATTTACGATACGATGCAATACATTAAACCAGACGTAGCAACTATTTGTACAGGTATGGCTGCTTCAATGGGAGCTGTGTTGTTGTGTGCTGGAGCATATGGAAAACGTTCTGCTTTGAAACACTCTCGCGTGATGATTCACCAACCTTTAGGTGGTGCACAAGGACAGGCTTCTGACATCGAAATTACAGCTCGTGAGATTCAAAAATTGAAAAAAGAATTGTACGATATCATTGCGACTCACTCTAAACAAACGTATGATAAAGTGTGGGCAGATTCAGATCGCGATTACTGGATGACATCTGAAGAAGCGAAAGCTTACGGAATGGTGGACGAAGTTTTGGTTCGCAACCCGAAATAAGCTACTTTTGTATTAATTGTCTAAGTCATTTGCCTGATGGTGAATGACTTTTTTGTCGAAAAAAACTACTGACGAATGTCGAAAAAAGAAACAACTTGCTCTTTCTGTGGAAGACCACGCAGCCAGGTTGGTTTATTAATTGCTGGATTATCAGGTCACATTTGTGATCACTGTATTGTACAAGCACGCACAATTGTTGATGAAGAAATAACTTCCAATGCATCTTCTAAGGATGCAGCTCCTGTGAATGTGTTGAAACCGTTTGACATCAAAGAAAAATTGGATGAGTATGTAATTGGTCAGGAAGATGCAAAGAAAACACTTGCGGTTGCTGTTTATAACCATTACAAACGCTTACACCATGCAAAAATTGAAGATGTTGAGATTGAAAAATCAAACGTCATCTTGGTTGGTCGTACGGGAACAGGAAAAACGTTATTGGCAAAAACGATTGCTAAGATGTTGAATGTGCCCTTCTGTATTGCTGATGCAACAGTTTTGACAGAAGCGGGGTATGTTGGTGAAGATGTAGAAAGTATTCTTTCGCGTTTACTTCAAGCGGCTGATTACAATGTGCAAGCAGCTCAAAATGGAATCGTTTTCATCGATGAGATTGATAAAATTGCTCGTAAAAGTGATAATCCATCCATCACACGTGATGTTTCTGGTGAAGGAGTTCAACAAGCTTTATTGAAATTATTAGAAGGTTCAACGGTGAATGTTCCGCCTCAAGGTGGACGTAAACATCCAGAACAAAAAATGATTTCCATTGATACCAAAAACATTTTGTTTGTGTGTGGTGGTGCATTTGATGGCATTGAAAAAATCATTGCACGTCGTGTGAATACACAAACCATTGGTTTCGGAAATCAAGATGTGGAAAAAATTGATGGCGATAACTTCTTGAAATACATCAACCCAACGGATATTAAAACATTTGGTTTGATTCCTGAGTTGATTGGTCGTTTCCCAGTATTGACTTATTTGGAACCATTGGAAGCGAAAAGTTTGAAACGCATTCTAACTGAACCAAAAAATGCATTGATCAAACAATACACACGTTTATTTGAAATCGATGGTATTCGCTTGACTTTTGATGCGGAAGTGTTGGATTTCATCGTAGAAAAAGCGTTGGAATTTAAGTTAGGTGCTCGTGGATTGCGTTCGATCTGTGAAGCAATCTTAACAGATGCCATGTATGAATTGCCTTCTAAAAAGGAAAAGGAATACAGAGTTGAAATCGAATATGCGAAAGCACAGTTTTCAAAAAGCAAAGTGGCTCGTTTGAAAGTGGCTTAAGAAAAGATCATTT
>JADLGD010000116.1 GCA_020849495.1 Fluviicola sp. | reverse complement strand
TCACCTACAATTGTCAACAATGTTTACCAAAGTGCCAACAACCTATTTTTACCTCAAACCTATGAATGGTCATGGAACGGAAGCATTTTAGGAGATGTCGTTTTTGAAAACAAAAAATCTGGAACACACGCATTGCCCAATGGTAACTTCATTATTTGTGAAACAGCAAAAGGTAGAGTTTCAGAAATTAATCGTGCCGGGGATTTACTGTGGAGTTATGTTAATCCAACTAATCAAAATGCAATTTATAATCAATTTGATGTAGTCTCAAGCTCGAATAATAGAATGTTTAGAGCAGAAAAATACCCAGTAGATTACATTGGCTTTACTGGAAAAGTAATCACCTCAATGGGGATTCTTGAAAATCAAAACATCTTGTCAGATTCTTGTATTTCAATTCTATTGGGTTCTGATGAATTGGATCATCCATCCATATCCTTGACAAATCCAGTGGTAAACAACAACTTGCAATTTCACCAACCATTAGTAAATGAAACAGTCAAAATTGTTGATATGCAAGGGAATGTGGTTTATCACAAACGAAATGTTTCTGGATCAAACTTACAACTTGAGCTCTCTAAGGGTGTGTATTTTTTACAAATGAACTCTACAAATCAGCGCTTTAAAATGATCGTTGAATAGTTCAATGTTTAATTGACTTCTAGTTCATACATTTTCTTTGAAATTCGCACTCGTAACTCTTTTGCTACGCGGTCACTTAAACCTATTGGACCAAACAATGCTGAACGAATTTTAGGTTGATTGCAAGCATCTGTTTTTGTTTTCACCGTTTCTGTCGAATAACCATTCTTTTCCCATGTTTCGATGAAATAACCGTTTTTATACAATGAAACAGAAGCGTGTACTTGCAAATCACTGTAATACACATAAGCTGTTTGATAGTCTGAACTACAACTATCGGTGTATGCTTCTTTATTTAAAGATTCATCAACAAAGAAGGAGTTGATTTTCAATTCGTATTCAGCTGGAGCACTTGTCAATTGAATATTATTCTTTTCCAATAGTCGTTGTAATTCATCATTGAATTGCTGAGCATAAGTACTGTTATCTAATCCACCTACATAATTTGGACTGTAGCTACCAATGTAATTGTTGTAATAATCATACAATTCAAAATTCCCTTCTGGATATATCCCAGCTTGTTGGACTCCTTCAAAATGAACCAAAATTTTAGCAGGTAAAATCTTTCCTTTTTTACAAGAAAAACTAACAAAGACAATTAAAAACAAGAAAGGCCATCTTTTCATAATAACAAAAAATTAACAGTTGGGCGCTGCATTTTCAAAGACTATGCCGAAATCTGAAATTACCTGATAATACTCATGTTTTTAGAATGTTATACAGCGTAACTTTCAAAAAAAGGAAAGATGGAAACACTCGAAATTTATGTGCACAACATCAAATGTGCAGGCTGCATGAACACTATTAAAAAAGCAGTAAAATCCGTTGATCATGTAGAAGCTGTTGAGATTGATTTAGAAACAGAAAAAGTGACTGTTCAAGGAGATGATGTCGATCGCGAGAAAGTGGTTGCAACGCTTGCACATCATGGTTATCCTGAAAAAGGACACAATACGCTATTGAATCAAGCGAAATCCTATGTCAGTTGTGCAATTGGTAGAATGTCTGCAGATCAAGAATAAACATAAATGCGATTGAATTGTTGATTAGTTATGCTTATCAGATTCATCATATTTCTTGCGCTAAATTTTGGTGCACTTGCTTTGGGCGCTTTTTTAATGGGAAGTCCCGTTACCAATGAATGGTACAATACACAAAATTTGGCGCCTTGGACTCCTCCAGGATGGGTGTTTGGTGCAGCTTGGTTTACCATCATGCTGTTGTTTGCCATTTTTTTAGCACTTGTCTGGAAAAATCAGAAATCCAATAAGTTGTTTGTTGCAGCATTGGTTGCACACTATGTCTTGAATGTTGCCTGGAATCCCATCTTTTTTCAATGGCATTGGGTATTACTTGGATTAATCGTTATTTCACTCCTTTTTGTTGTGGTAGCTTTTCTGACCTTTTCCAAAGGCAATTATAATAAATCACTACGTTTGCTTCTTTTACCTTATTTGGTTTGGTTGATGATTGCAACATCTTTAAACTTCTATGTGTTAGCATACAATTAATTCCATTTTTTGTAGAAAGAAAAGCAGTTTGTATTTTTAGCACATGAAGTTGATTTTGATGCTATTGAGTTTTTTACTTTTGGCTTCCTCTTGTTTTAGATGGGGTGCTGAAAGTAAATATTTGAAATTCCGCGATTACGAACAAGTGGGAGATGGTAACAACAATGATTCGAGTTTTTTCATCGTCAAATATGAGAATATTGGTGATTATGCCATTGTTGATCCTTATTTACGCATGACCATTAAAGATACCAGTTCAAAATGGTTTCGTTTTCCAATGTTTTCAGAATCGGGTACTTTCCCAACAATTCCTCCTCACTCTACAGCCGAGATGGAATTTTATGCAGACAATTTTCAATTTACTGATGCCGTTGGGAAAATTAAATTCTATTTTAGCTGGACCAATTCAAAAGGAAAATCCAGCGGAAGAAGAAGTGTTCGCTAAGTAAAATATGAATCTACCAGAAATTGATATCTTGGTTAATCGCCTACAACAAGGTGAAGAAACAGCTTTTTCGGAGGTGTATGACCGCTATTCTGGTGCTTTGAATGGCGTTGTGCTTCGAATTGTTCAAGATGAAGATGCTGCAATGGATGTTTTGCAAGATACCTTTGTGAAAATCTGGAAAAACTGCCAATCGTATGATGCTACAAAAGGGAGTTTTTATACTTGGATGCTGAATATCGCTCGAAATACAGCCATTGATAGTTTGAGAAAATTGAAAAAAAGTGGCATAAGCGAAAACCAACACTGGGATACAAACGTAGGTGGTAGTGCAGGTTCGATTCAACAAAACACCAACACGATTGGATTACTCAATTTAGTGGATAAATTAGCAGACGAACAAAAAATTATCATAGAATACCTCTATTTCAAAGGATACACTCAACAAGAGGTTTCTGATGAATTGGATTTGCCCTTGGGCACCGTGAAAACACGCACACGGATGGCGATGCGTGAATTGAGAAAATGGTTTACACTCTTTCTGTTGTGGATGTAAAAGCGTACATAGAATCTGGAATACTTGAGTCTTACGTACTCGGTTTTGCTTCTGAACAAGAAGTTCAAGAGGTGCGTTGCCTTTCTCATATTTATCCAGAAATTGCTGAAGAACTAAAATTGGTTCAAGAAGGCATTGAAAAAATGGCGACTCAACAAGCTGTTCAACCTCCTGTTGAGTTGAAAAACACCATCATGGCTGCCATCAAAAAGGAAGCACAAATTCCTTCTTCGAAACCCCAAATAAAACAGGAAGCAAAAATTGTCAGTATGCAATCTACTGCTGCAGTCAATCCATGGAAATGGGGCGTTGCTGCAAGTCTCGTTTTATTGTTTGGAGTAGGAGCACTTTGGGTAAATACTCGAATTGACAATGGTGCAATCAAAGAGCAGTTAGCTCAATTAGACAAACAGAAACAACAAGACAATCAAGTGTTGACTGCTATGTTGGTGGAACAAGAACGCTTGCAAGAAATACAAAAAGTACTCACAGAGCCTTCTACAAAAACAATTGTGTTGAATGGAACAACCATGGAACCAAATGCTGAAGTACATGTTATGTGGAGTTCAAATGACAATAAAGCGGTGATGGTTGCTGAAAAAATAGCTCCACCTCCACCCAATATGCAATACCAATTATGGGTCATCGCAGATGGTGTTCCAAAGAGTGTGGGTGTTTTTACCTATGATGAATTGGACAATATGACTGAGCCTTTTGAGGTGATGACAACTGATTTCACTGCTTTTGCAATCACTCTTGAAAAAATGGGTGGTAGTCCAACTCCAACTCTTGAAAAAATGGTTGTGATGGGTGAATTGGCAAGTCTGTAATTGATTTTGCTCCGCTCTGTTTATCTTTACAACCTAAAACAATTGCATGATCCGTCCTTCTAATTTACAAAAAGGCGATACCATTGCCTTGGTATCACCAGCAAAATCAATTGAAGAAAAGCACATTTCTTTTGCAAAAGCGTTCTTTGAAGCCAAGGGTTACAAAGTCATTATTGGTGAACATGCAGCAGGAGAACACCATTATTTTGCTGGAACAGATGAAGAGCGAACTGCAGATTTTCAATGGGCGATTGATCATCCAGAAGTGAAAGCAATTGTTTGCAATCGTGGTGGGTATGGTGCTATTCGTGTTTTAAACAGGGTGCAATGGGCCAATTTATTGCGTGAACCAAAATGGATCGTTGGATTTTCGGATATCACTAATTTTCACTTACAAGGTTTGAAATTAGGTGTAGAAACCATTCATGCTACAATGCCCTTGAACTTTGAAACCAATTCAATAGAAGCACTTGAATCCTTGATGACCGTTTTAACAACTGGTTCGGTTAGTCATCAATGGCCGGTTTCTCCAAAAAATATCGTTGGTCAATCAGAAGGTATAGTTGTGGGTGGAAACTTATCTATTTTGTATAGTTTGCTTGGAACACCGCTTTGTCCCTCGTTTGAAAATGCCATTTTGTTTGTGGAAGATATTGGTGAACAAGTGTACAACATTGATCGTATGATCCAGGCCTTGTCGCTTGCAGGAGCTTTTGAGCAAATCAAAGGTTTGGTTGTTGGTGGTATGACTGATCTCAAAGAAACGGCTGTACCAACTAATTGGGATTACAGAAACTTGTTTTTAGAGCCATTGCGTTTTAGACAAATTCCAGTTGCTTTTGATGTCCCAATTGGTCATATTGATGATAATAGAGCCGTCATTTGTGGTCGAAAAGCTACATTTGAAGTCAATGAAAACGAGGTGATTTTCTGTCAATAGTAAATTTCAGTTTACTTTTGTTTACAAAGTTTCCTTTTTGGTACTGTTTTTGAAAAGCGGGACACGTATTTTTGTAGCGCAAAGCGCATAAAAGGTTTTAACATGAAAAGATTGGTTTATTTATTGGGTGTCGTCTCTCTATTAATTGGGTTGAATTCTTGTGTGGATATTTTTGATGAAATCATCCTGCACACAGATGGAAGCGGCACCTACAAATACACCATCAATTTAAGTGCAAGTAAAGTAAAAATCAATTCCGTTTTGGCTTTGGATAGTGTTGATGGTCAACGCGTTCCGAAGTTGCCTGAAATAAAAGAAAAAATAGCTTTATACAAGCAGAAATTGGAGGATAAAGAAGGGATTTCCAATGTAAAAGTGGATGCCAATTACGATGATTTTGTATTCAAATTTTCTTGCGACTTTTCCAACGTGACTGCTCTTCAAAATGCGGTTCGTGATATCGTTAAAGAAGAAAGCAGAGACAAAAACGATCCCATTTTTAATGAAACATGGTTGACATGGGATGGTCAGCAGTTGGTGCGTTCTATTCCAAATTTTAAATCTCCAATTAATCGTTTGAAAGCGGAAGATCAAGAAGCTTTGAAAAATGGAAAATACATTTCAGTTACACGTTTTGATAAGCCAGTTTCTAAATGTGATAATCCTCAGGCACAAATCAATCCTAGCAAGACTGCAGTAATGGTAAAATCTTCAACACATGCAGTTACTGCAAATCCGAGCATCCTAAAAAACACTATTACACTCGAATAATTCATCCCTTTTATAGGTTCAAATTTGTCTTTTACATTGTTTTTAACACAAGTTATCAACCAAATGCCTGTTGATACACAAAAACAGTGATGCAATTCAAAAATTGACCTTACATTCGTATTACTCAATTTTTCTATATATGAGATTGTATCTTACGCTGCCATTTTTGGTGTTAAGTTCAACATTGTTTGCTCAACAATCGGATGATTTTATTCCGAAAGATGCGGTAACTGTTTTCAGCTTTAATAATATTTCGATTCTTCAAAAAGTTTCAATGGACGAGTTAGTGTCTTATGATTTCATGACTGAATTACAGTCGGAATTGTTTGATGGCTCCACTCAAGGTAAAACATTGAAGGATTCAGGTATTGATTTCAATCAGAAAATGAATATTTTCTATGGAAAAAATCCCGAATTTGAATTGTCTGGTTTCACTTTTGGAATCACCGATAAAAACAAATTATTCAGTGTTTTTGACGATTTTGATCGCGTAGAAAGCATCGTTCCAGGAGTTGAGTATTACAATAATTACTTCAATCATTTGATGATCAAAGGAAATGTTGGATTATTGATTCGTGTAGATTCTGATCAAGAATACCTTACTGAAATGACCGACTCTATCTGGGTAGCAAGAGGTTTTGAATTGCCTTGGGTGTATGATTTGGATGAATACTACGACGAAGAAGGTAACCCGATGGAAGAAGGGGATATCATGGAAGACATGGAAGGCATTGAAGATGGTGATGAGGTAGAAGAAATCATTGAAGAAGACATTACTGAAATTCCAGATGCTGAAAACGACGAGTTATTTAAAAACTACTATGAATTACGCGACAGCTTGGAATCTGAATTGTCTCGTAAACGATTGGAATTGATTGTGAACGAGTTGTTTATTGGAGGGAAAAACCTTAAAGGGGTAGATGCTCGTTTAGCTGAACAAATGAAACATACTTCAGATGGTATTTTTTATTTGGATAACAGCAGAAACTTCAAAAACACCAATGGTTTGTGGTATTTCCAAACCATGTTTCCTGACTTGTACAAAGACTTGAACGAATTGTATTCTGGGAATGTCATGTTGGGAGATATCGTTTTGAACAACCAATCCATTGACATGAAATTGGAGGCGAACTACGGTCCAGCTTTAGGTTCTATCTACGAAGAGTTAAACGGGTCAAAATTCGATAAAAACGTATTGAAATACATCCCAAAAAACAATTCAGGCTATTTTACCTACAACATTGATTTGCGTGAAGGATATGAGCGTGCTTACGACATCATTATCCCGATTTTAAGTCAAGAAAAAAATCCGCGCATTTCAGCAAATGTGTTGACAGTTGAATTGTTGGATGAATTCATCAATAAAGACGCCTTATTCAATACTTACAAAGGAAGTATGTTTGGTACTTTCAATGGTATGAAGCGCGTGAAAACAAAACGCATTGAGTTTTTCTACGACGAAGAAACGTTTGAATACGGTGAAAGAGAAATCGAATCGGAAGAAGATATGCCCGTGTTTACTTTAGGTTTTTCAACTGCTCGACCTGATATTCCAGAGAAAGTATTGAGACACATGTCGCGTTTGACATCCCAGTTTAAAGACATGGGTAACTATTGGGTGTATGAAGATGCGATCTTAAATTCACTTCCTCTTTACATGATCAACAAAAATGGATTGTTCATTTTTACCAACGATGAAGATTTAGCAAAAAATCATTCAAACGGATATGGAAGTGAGGCAATTTCTGCAAAAACAGCTAAAAATGCAAAGAAAAGCGGGTCAGTTTATGGTTACATGAATTTGGGTGATATCATCAATAAATTGCCGCGTGAAATGTTTACGGAAGAACGCTACGAATTGCTTGAGTCGATGAAAGGTAAAAAAGGAATCATGGAAGTGACTTCTTCTGCTACTTCTCGTGAGAAAACAGTTTACAAAATGACGTATAGTTTCGACGGAGCTGACAATGCAGGTAAATATTTATTGGATTTAGTAAATACCGCTTACATTCTATCTAAACAGTAATGCAACTACGTTCGGAAGGTATAGGAAATAAAGTGTTATTGATTGTAATGCTGTGCGCAGCATT
>JADLGD010000115.1 GCA_020849495.1 Fluviicola sp. | reverse complement strand
ACCAAAACCGCAGGCATACCAGCATTGAAGACAAAACACCAGATGAATTTTACTATCAAATGAAAAACGTATCCTAATTCACCTTATTTTTGATAAAACCCTGTCCTAAATAATGGGGGAATTATAATTTATTAGAGCCACAAGTATGCAAGCTCATCTATGGGTTACCATTATCGTTCAAGCTTTGATTACTTTTTGGATTTTAAAAAAATTGGTACAACAACTTTACCCTAACAAAAATCCAATTCTACTCTACAGTATTATTTTACTTCTATCTATTCTAACTGGTTTACCTTGGTACACTGCGCAAATAATGCCTGATTTGTTTACAGCATTAGGTGTTTTGAACCTTTATTTGATTTTCGCGAATAAGTCAATAAATTTTAAAGAACAACTTCTACTTCATTTGATCTTGTATTTCACCATTGGCACACATTATTCAAACATCCTTATCATTGGAGGGATCATTTTTATAATTACCCTTTTCAATATCAAAAAAATATGGCAGAATACTGATCAATACCGACTAAAAACGATCACCACAACGATCACTATCATTGCAGTTGCATTAACACATGCTTTGACAAATTACAGTCAAAATGGCCATTTCAAAATGAGTAGAGGTTCCAATCTTTTCCTTGCTGCCAAATGCTTAGAGAGTCCACTTTTGAAGTCGTATATGAAAGCCAATATGAATCGAATAGACATTCCTTTTGCTGAGGATATCGATTCCATTCCAAATAGTGCTTGCGGATTTTTATGGTCTGCCAATTCACCTTTAAATCAAATTGGTGTTGATCGCGTTCAAATCAACGAAGCATACGGTCCAGTTCTGAAAGACCTCTTTTCTCAATCTTATTATCGAAATTGGTTCATTGAAGAAGCTATTCATTCAACTATTGAACAACTCAAGTATCACAAAGTAGGATCAGGTATGGTTTCTTACAAAGATTCAACGAATGGTTGTTATTATGTGATCAAGCAGTATTATGACAATGAATTCAATCAATTTTATCAGTCAAAACAACAACAGTCAACATTTGGTCTTGAAGACAATTATCACAAATACATTAGTGAATGGGTCTATTATGTTTCTATTCTTGTTATAATTCTTGGACTATTTTTCAAACGTGTAAGAAATCATTTATCACCGCTAATCTTATTTATAGTAACTGGTGTTTTCATGAATGCGTTTATCACAAGTTCGTTTGCCAACGTCTATGACCGACTTCAAGTAAGAGTTGTTTGGCTGCTTACATTAATGGCGCTGATCATTTTGTATGAGTTCATTAGAGGAATGATCGAAAAACGATCGAATTCCACTAGTTAAAATTGCAATTGGGATTATTCTTTGTTTTTGGAATCAATGATGATAGTCACTGGACCGTCATTGATGAGCGAAACTTGCATATCAGCTCCAAATTCACCCGATTGAACTTCACTTACGAAGGCTTTCGCTTTTTCAATGAACAATTCATACAAGGGAATCGCTTGTTCTGGTCGAGCAGCTGCAATAAAGCTGGGTCTATTTCCCTTTTTGGTCGAAGCATGTAGCGTAAACTGACTCACTACGAGCAATCCTCCATTTACATCCAAAAGTGATCGATTCATCTTTCCTTCCTCATCAGAGAAAATGCGCATGTTGATGGTTTTTTGCAACAACCAATCTACATCTTCTGCTGTATCCGCTGCTTCAATCCCCAATAACAAAAGGAATCCTTGTGCAATTTGACCTTTCACTTGGTGATCAATTTCCACTTTTGCTTCAGAAACACGTTGAATGACAAGTCGCATAAATTTTCAATTATTTTTCTAAAAACTACGTCCTCTGCGATGCACATCTTCTTCATCGCCGTTCATCAATTGCAAATAGGTCCAATAACGGGATTCGTAAATTTCTCCTGTTTCTAAAGCTGCCTTTACAGCACATGCAGGTTCATTGAGGTGTTGACAATTGTGAAATTTACATTGACCAATCAAGGCGCGCATTTCAGGAAAGTAATGTGATATTACTTCTTTGTCTAAATCCACAATTCCGAACGCTCGAATTCCTGGAGTATCGATGATGTATCCGCCTGTTTTTAAGGGATGCATTTCTGCAAAAGTGGTGGTGTGCTGACCTTGATGATGTGCAGAAGAAATTTCGCCTATGCGCAAATCCAAGCTTGGATCTAAGGCATTGACCAAGGTACTTTTTCCAGTACCTGAATGTCCCGCAATCATTACTTGTTTATCCTTAATATCTGTTCTTAAAAAATCAATGTTTTGCTGATTGGAAGCTGAAATTGCTTCACAGGGATAACCAACGGTTCGGTACAAATCCATCATGGCTTCTAACAAGACCAGATCTTCACCTTTTAACAAATCCACCTTATTAAACAAAATGGTAACAGGAATGCGAAACGATTCTGCTGCCACTAAGAAGCGATCAATAAAAACGGTGTGTGTTTCAGGAAATTTTAAAGTCACCAATAAATAAGCGCGATCGATGTTTGCTGCCAAAATGTGCATTTGCTTGCTCAAATTGGTACTTTTTCGAACGATGTAATTGTCGCGCAATTCGTAATCGGTGATAACGCCCTTTCCTTCTTCATCGCGTTTATCTGCTAATAAAACGGTGTCTCCTACAGTAATGGGATTGGTTGTGCGCAGTCCTTCCAAACGCAATCGTCCACGAATACGGCACTCCACAATATCACCTTCTGGCAATAAAACTTGGTACCATTTTCCTGTAGATTTTAAAACTTTCCCTTTGACTTCAGACATGTCACAAAAGTACGTTTTTACTAAACGAATTGATAAACGAATTCTCTAAAAATGGTTTATTCGTACTTTTGATATACAAAGACTAGAAAAGCATGACTAGGAAAGTGCAAAAAATATTCGCTGTAAGCATTCTATTAACTTGGATAATTGGTCTTTTCCTTCCTTATGAATACGGTAATGATTTCGACTTGGAACACCTTGTTGATAGTTATTATGTAAATTACAGTTGGCAAACCTCAAGCTATTATCTTTTCCTTATTCCCGGATTCGTTGTAATTGGAATTTCATTCTCTTCCTACATTGCTTGGCGTTTGTTCATTATCCGCTTTGTTCTAATCCTGTTCATCCCCATCTTTCTGGTGGTTTCGTTAAACGATAGTTCATTCATGTCTGGTGGTTTATATCGTTCAGAAAATGGCATTGGAAATTCACTGAATTATCTTTGTTTTTTTGCTACATCTATTTACGGAATTCTTCATTTTCGTTCATCTTACCCGAAATTCAAACAAATGCTCAATGAATATCAAAAGGAAGAAAATGATTTATTAGACAATTAACGCTTCCCTATTGACTTGAATAATCTTCTGCGGATTTCAGACAACCCACAAAAGCAAATTTCTCAGTTGATTTCATGTTTTTATCCTCAATCCAACCATATTCATTTTGCTTTCGTTATCTTCGTAGCAAACTTTCACGCATGTCAATTGAAGTAAAACATCTTTCCAAATTTTATGGTGAGCAAGCTGCTGTAAATGATATTTCATTTTCAATCGGTAAAGGCGAAATTGTTGGTTTCCTAGGTCCAAATGGAGCAGGTAAATCGACTACCATGAAAATGATTACAGGCTTTATTCCAGCAAGTGAAGGCGAAATCAAAGTTTGTGGGAAAGTAGTTTCCGTTGACAGCATTGAAACACGCAAGCACATTGGTTACTTACCTGAAAACAATCCGTTGTATTTGGACATGTATGTGAAAGAATACTTGGAATTTGTGGGGAAAATCTACAAGCTGAAAAACGTTCGCGAACGTGTGAAAGAGATGATTCACCTAGTTGGCCTGGAAGTAGAGCAAAACAAGAAAATCGGGATGCTTTCAAAAGGTTACCGTCAGCGAGTTGGATTAGCTCAAGCCATCATTCACAACCCGGATGTATTGATTTTAGATGAACCAACTTCTGGTTTGGATCCGAATCAATTGGTGGAAATTCGCGAATTGATCAAACGTATTGGAAAAGAGAAAACGGTGATGCTTTCAACGCACATTCTCCAAGAAGTAGAAGCAATTTGCGACCGCGTAATCATCATCCGTAAAGGTACATTGGTAGCTGACAACTTGGCTTCTAACCTTCAAGTGGCAAGTGATACTCAAGTGGTATTTGCTGAGTTTGAAGGCAATGTATCGAAAAGTTTGTTGCAAAAAATACCGGGTGTTTCTAAAGTAGAGAAAGTTACCGATCAAACATTCTTGATTGAAAGCGAATCAATTGATGATCTTCGTAAAATGGTTGCTCAGTTTGCTCAACAAAACAATTTATTGGTGTTGACATTGCGCACGGAAGAGAAATCATTGGAAGAAGTGTTCAAAAACTTGACGCGCTAATCAACTCACTTTGGGTGTTGTCCCAAAATTTTCTTCGCCAAAAAATGCATCACATAAATGAGTGGTGTGAGTGCTACTGCTATGATTAATTTCATGGCGTAACCCGTAATTCCAAAAAGTAAGATTTGATCAAAGGTAAACACTCCTGGTATCCAAAATCCAATGATTAGCACCGTGTAGGAATCTACCAACTGAGAAATCACCGTTGAACCAGTACTGCGCAACCAAATCTGTTTTCCTTTGGTCAGTTTATTGAAAAAGCCGAACAAATAAACATCCAACAATTGGGATAGAATAAAGGCACAAATACTTCCAATCATGATGGGCAAACTGCCGCCAAAAGCTTTTCTAAATTCGGCATCAGTAAGGTAAGACCCTTTTGCAGTGGGCAATTCAACCGCTACGTACATGATGATGAAACAGAAAGCAATCAAACCAACAGTGATCCAACTTAAACGGCGAACTGCTTGTTTACCAAAGTATTCATTCATCACATCCGTGAGTAAAAACACCACTGGCCACGGAACAATTCCAGCAATAATCGGATAAATACCTGTTTCAACTGTTTTACAGGAAATGACTTCAGCAACAATGGCACTGGTAATAAAAATACCAGCCATTACTAGGAATACAATTTCTTTTCTCGTTTGCAGCATGGTCCTAAAGGTAGAAAACATCAGGGATTTAATAATATTGTTAAATTGTTTTTTTTGAGAATTCGAGTTAGAAAGAAGCTTGTTTGAGCATCCAAAATTGAAGACAAGAAAATCTTCCTTCACCTCCACAAAACCACCCTGCAGCTCCCAAAAACCCTGACTTTTTAATAATATTGTTAAATTGTTTTTTTTGAGAATTCCACTTAGATGAAAGCATAATTGATCATCCAAAATTGAAGACAGGAAAATCTTCCTTCTCCTCCATAAAACCACCCTACACCTCCCAAAAACCCTGACTTCTTAATAATATTGTTAAATTGTTTTTTTTGAGAATTCCACTTAGAAGGAAGCTTGTTTGAACATCCATAATTGAATATTGTAAAATCTCCAATCATCTTCGCAAAACCACCCTAAACCTCCCAAAAAACCCTGACTTCTTAATAATATTATTAAATTGTTTTTTTTGAGAATTCCACTTAGAAAGAAGCTTGTTTGAGCATCCAAAAATGAAGACAGGAAAATCTTCCTTCACCTCCACAAAACCACCCTACACCTCCCAAAAACCCTGACTTCTTAATAATATTGTTAAATTGTTTTTTTTGAGAATTCCACTTAGAAGGAAGCTTGT
>JADLGD010000114.1 GCA_020849495.1 Fluviicola sp. | reverse complement strand
TTGAAAGTGTTGTGCATTCTTACATTTATCAATGTTGGATTAGGTGTTTTAGGCGTTTTGATTGGAGTAATGTCTGGAAAAGCTAGTGCTACTGAGATCGAACAATCCGCTGCTGCAATTACACAAATGGCGAATGAAGTTCGATCAAATGGGAATGCTTCATTAGCAAATATGTTGGAACAAGTCAACGACATGGCCTATTTCGCGAATGAAAATCATTGGATGGCAATGGGCTTGACAGCATTAGCAATTTCTGCTGGGTTTTTGGGCGCAGTTTGGATGTACAATGGAAAGAAAAGTGGTTTTCATTCCTATATCATTTACAACATCATAGCTGTTTTTGGGGTGTACATCTACATTCCATCAGATTCAATTCCTGTTTTTTCAATTGTGTTTAATGGCATTCTATCCTTGATATTCATCTTCATGTATTCAAGGAATTTACATTGGATGAAGTAAGCCCTCATTTCTGCAACCAAACAGCAAGCGATAAGCAAACCCAATAAGCAGAATTGCTAGTTTGATTAGTGCCAAAGACTTTGTTTGGTGCGATAAATTGTCGCCCTTCTAAACGAATAAGCGCATTGTTTTGGATCGCTTTTCCAAGTGATAGTGTATTGGAAAACAGAGCTGTAGTCGCTAATCCATTATTGGAATTGGGTAAAAGAACACTGTTCTCATCACTAAAATACTCACTTCTAAAACCAAAACTCCAAGCTTGTTTGGTGGTGTATCGAACAGCTGCGTTGATTTGAAACCAATTCTTTTCAAAAGCCGCTTGATGAACCATTTGTTGCGTTCCGAAATAAGCACAAGCACTTGCACTCCATTTACCATTCATGTTGTACAACCAATAAGCATCTACAAAATAGCGGTTGCGATAGGATGGATTAAAAATCGATTGCTCATCACCTGCATAAGCATCTAGGTTGATTAAATGTTTGTCATTTGGCCTGAATTCCGCTTGTATTCCACCAGCTGGTTTGTTGTTTAAATCAGTGATTTGTTGCCAACCATTGTAATAAGCGCCGTACAGCATCCATTTTTTTCCAACTGGTACACTTAATTTTGCTCCCATGAGGTAATAAGGGACATATTCACCGGCCAAAGCTCTTGTGTAACAAATATGGTCTTTAGAAATAGTCGTTTCGTTCGTATAAGGTGAAGGCATAACGCCCGCATCTAGCCAAATTTCTTTTTGTTTAAAGAGTTTTACACCAGCCCAAGCTTCCATCAAGTGTTTGAAAGTTGCAGTTTCATTGCTGTAGTTTTCATTGAAGTAAGAACAAAAACCAGGAGTCAATTTTGCACGAACACGTTTAGAGGAATAAGCTAGTTCTATAAAAGCAACATTGACATTGATTTGATTATTCGCATTGGAAGTGACAAAATAGGGAACACGTTTCGTTGAAGTAGGATCTGAATGCAAACCATAATATGCATCAATATATCCTCGAATACTGAAAGAGCTACTGTCTTTTTTAGGTAAAGAATCTTGCGCGTTGACTAGTTGAAACAAGAAAAGAATTACTAAAAGTAAGGTGTTTTTCATCTTGCAAATTTCGGAAGAGAAATTGGTTTATTAAATTAAAATCAGTTTAAATTCAATATAAATAAGCTGTTTTAAGCAACTGGCTTAAAATATAAGCGTCATCCTTTTAAACACTACTCTATGAAAATCTTACTACAGACCATATTTGGTCTCATGCTTTCGGCAACAGTTGCTAAAGCTCAATGCAGCATTCAAGTGAATGATAGTTTATTAACTAACTACGATTATGTATTAAATGCATACAATCCTGTTGGTCAAGCTCCATTTCAATACAATTGGACAGTAACAGATGGTAACGGAATGTCAATTCCTTTTACACCAAATGCAGCTGGGGATAGTATTGTGATCGATCAGCAAGTTCTTATGAATGCCTATGGCTGTATTATTTATCAATTGTGCATGACAGATGATTTGAATTGCACCAATTGCCTACCAGTTGATACGAATGCTGTTCAAGTTCCTTTTAATTGTTTTTCTCAATTCAGTTCATCGATAGTTGGGCCGAATCAAGTATCCGTCACTTTAAACAATAACATTCCTCCTTTTTTAATTTTGCAGCAATTCATGACTTGGACAGATGGTAACGGTATGAGTCAGGGAATGCCTTATTTAGGACCTGGAACAGTGATAAATTACACTTCAGGATCTAGCAATACAAGTAATCAATTCTTTTTGTGTATGATGACGAATCTTACAACTGGTGGCTGCATTAGTTGTGATTCAATTCCTTATGCGTATTTAGGGTTGAATGAATTGGATGCTACATTGAGTTTATCTCCAAATCCAACATCTAATTCGATACAACTTAATAGTACGTTTGAATTTTCCAAAATCAATGTGTTTAATATCAATGGGACTTTATTGAAAACAGCGAATTACAAGCAAGAGCATTCGGTGAATGTAGATTTAAGTGAATTTCCAAAAGGGGTGTATTTACTTGAAATCTCTTCTTTAAATGGGATGCAAACGAAGCGATTAGTCATCAAAGAATAACAAGTAGATCAACATTTATAAAAAGCGATTCTTCCTACTCAATTCTAGGAAGGTCGCTTTTTTTAGTTGAAATGGGTTAGAAAGTTCGGTTCTGATTGCTTAAATCGGATTATCTTCTGACTAAGTTCCTGTTTTTAAAGTAAACACGCTATCTTTGCACCAAATTTCGAATACACACTCATGATTTCAGTAAACAATTTATCCCTTCAGTTTGGTAAACGCGTTCTTTTTGATGACGTTAACCTTAAATTTGGTTCTGGTAACTGCTATGGCGTTATTGGCGCAAATGGTGCAGGGAAGTCAACGTTTTTAAAAATATTAACTGGTGAACAAGATCCAACTTCAGGTAGAGTTGAATTAGAACCTGGAAAACGTATGGCAGTATTGAGTCAGAATCACTTTGCTTTTGACGAATACGAAGTATTGCAAACCGTTATCATGGGACACAAACGTTTGTTTGAAATCATGACTGAAAAAGACGCTTTGTATGCCAAAGAAGATTTTTCGGATGCAGATGGAATGCGCGCTTCTGAATTGGAAGCAGAATTTGCTGACTTGGAAGGATGGAATGCTGAAACGGATGCCGCTACTTTGTTGAGTAACTTAGGTATCGATGAAAGCAAGCACTACCTTAAAATGGAAGATGTGCCTTCTGAATACAAAGTTCGTATCTTGTTGGCACAAGCGTTATTCGGAAATCCCGACGTGTTGATCCTCGATGAGCCTACCAATGACTTGGATTTGAAAACCATTACTTGGTTGGAAGATTTCTTGTTGGATTTTAGAAATACGGTAATCGTAGTATCGCATGACCGTCACTTTTTGGATACCGTTTGTACGCATGTGTGTGATATCGACTTTAGTAAAATCAATTTGTTTACGGGTAATTATACCTTCTGGTACCAATCTTCGCAATTGGCAGCTCGTCAACGTGCAGATAAAAACAAGAAAGCAGAAGATAAAAAGAAAGAGTTACAAGATTTCATCTCTCGTTTCTCTGCGAATGCTTCTAAATCCAAACAAGCAACCAGCCGTCGTAAGTTGATTGAAAAATTGGACCTAGAAGAAATTCAACCTTCATCTCGTCGCTACCCTGGAATTACATTCCACCAAGAACGCGATGCTGGTAACCAGATTTTGACCGTAAGTGGTTTATCTAAATCGCATGAGGGAGAAATGATTTTCAAAGATTTGTCTTTTACCTTGAACAAGGGAGACAAAGTGGCAATCATTTCAAAGAACTCTATTGCAATCACGCAATTCTTTGAGATCTTAAATGGTCGCATGCAAGCGGATAAAGGTGATTTCACTTTTGGAACAACCATTACAACGGCTTATTTACCAAACGACAACTCGGAATATTTTCAAACAAAAGTTTCGTTGATTGATTGGTTGCGTCAATATGCTCAAACAGAGGAAGAACGTGAAGAAGTAAGTTTACGCGGCTTCCTTGGACGAATGTTGTTCTCTGGAGAAGAAGCATTGAAAAGTGCTACTGTACTTTCTGGAGGTGAAAAAGTACGTTGCATGTTGTCAAAAATGATGTTGGCAAAAGCGAACTTATTGATGATGGACGAACCAACGAATCACTTGGATTTGGAATCCATTACAGCGTTGAACAACGGTATGTCAGCTTTCGAAGGAACGATGTTGTTTACATCTCATGACCACGAATTGGTTTCTACTGTTGCTAACAGAATCATCGAAATTACGCCTAACGGGTTCATTGACAAAATGATGCCTTACGATGATTATTTAGCAGATGAAAAAATTGCTGCTCAACAGTTGGAAATGTACGCGTAAATGAGTGTCCCGAATCGCTCTTTTTTATTCCGTCACCGATTGATTTCATTCTTTCGTGATTTGGATATCAAAGGCATTCGTCGCTTATCTGTTATACTACCCAAAGTGTTACTTCCTGCTCCTGAAAAAGTGGGAAAACACGTTTTGAAAACCATACACGGGGTTGATTTATTGATCGATCCTTCAGTAGATGAAGGGGTAGAGTTGTCTTTGTTTCAAACAGGAACTTACGAACGTGGAACGATTCAGTTATTACACGATTTCTTACAACCAGGAGATACTTTTTTAGATGTTGGGGCGAATATAGGCTTGATGTCGAGTATTGCATCTAAAATCGTTGGTACTTCAGGTTTGGTGTATGCCGTTGAAGCGAATCCGAAAACCTTGGACATCTTAAGTCACAATTTGACCTTGAACAATTGCGATAACACACAAATTTTACCCATTGCTGTTTCAAATCAAAAAGGAGAAGCTATTTTGTATGAAAATTGGAGTGTAAATAGAGGTGGAAGTTCGTTGCTTTCTCAGGGAGATCAAGAAGGAATCAAGGTTCCAATGGAACGCTTAGATGATTTGTTTTCTGAAGATACTCCTTTGAAATTGGTAAAAATGGATGTGGAAGGTGTGGAGCCTTCAGTTTTGGAAGGAGGTTTGAATTGGTTTAGAAAACAACAACCGGTTTTCATTATTGAAGTTTCAACCGAACGTGAATTTGAAGCAGGGGCTACTGCAAAAGATGTCTTAAAGATGTTGGAAACGATCGGAAAGTTCACCATCTACAAACAAAAAAGCAGCAAAGAACGTCGTGGGAAATTAATAGAAATCACATCAGAGGATCAACTTCCAAAACACGATAACATCATCTGTATTCCATTGAAACGCTTGTCTTAAAAGTTTCATTTTCTACACTTTTCTAGCAAATCTTTAGTATAGAAAAATTCACGTTTCAATTTATGCAATTTCGGAATTTTACTTATGTAATTTCGGAATTTATAGTTTTTTTGATTGTTGAAGAACCTTTATTTTATTGAGTTTCCGATGTTTTTCCAAGAAAGAATTGTTTCCTCGCTTCTTTGTTGTGTTTCATCAGATAAATTCACCAAATAATGACTGAGTTCAGCATCAGGTATTAAATCATCGAGGTAATGCAATGCTCGAATATGTTCACTTCTTATTGTTTGTGATGCTTTCATTTCGATGCATTGGATGTTTCTGCCTTCTACAACCAATAAATCAATTTCATTTTGATTGCTATCGCGCCAGAAAAAGTAATCCACTTGTTTGCCAGTTGCTTTGTGGACCTTCATGAGTTCCAAAAGAACATAGTTTTCAAAAATGGCACCTTTATAGGGAGAAGTGATTAATTCTTCTACGCTTTTTATTCCTAGTAAATTGCAAAGTAATCCCGTGTCGTAAAAGTATAATTTGGGCGTTTTTACAACTCTTTTTGAAAGATTCCTGTACCAAGGTTCCAATGTGAAAGCAATGTAACTCGTTTCTAATATGGATAACCAACGTTGGATGGTTTTGCTATCCGTAGCAAGTTTTTTTGCAAGTTCGGATGCATTGAATAATTGTCCTGCATGATGCGCCAATAAGGAAAGTAACTTCCGAAACAATTTTAGATCTTGCACATTCACAATGGTTCTTACATCTCGCTCAACATAGGTTTTAATGTATCCAGGATAGAAATCGCGAGGAGCAATATCCATGTTGTACAATCTAGGATAGGAACCATTAAACAATTCTTCTTCAATGGTTGTCGTTAACTTTTGAGCTATTTCAGAATGGCACAATGGAAGCAATTCCATGATGTATACACGTCCTGCTAACGATTGTGTGATTTTTTCAAGTAATAAAAAATTCTGCGAACCACTCAGTACATAGTGTCCAGTAAGTTGTGATTCGTCAACTATTTGCTGAATATAAGAAAATAACTCTGGTGCATTTTGTACTTCATCAATGATGACATGTTGATCGTAAATTGCCAAAAAACCTTTTGGGTCGGTCAACGCAAATTCCAGATTTTGTGGGTTTTCCAAAGATACATAACGGTAATTTGGGAAACTCATCTTTGCAAGTGTCGTTTTTCCAGATTGTCTTGGCCCGGTTAACACCAAAACAGGAAACTTTTCAGCCATTAACTGCACTTTATTTGATGCTATTCGTTCAATCATAAAACAAAAATACACAATTTATGCAATTTCGGAATACTGTTTATGCAATTTCGGAATAATGTCTATGTAATTTCGGAATTTAGTCTATACAAATTCGGAATGAATATAGTTTATAGCGATTTAATTAATAGTTGATCAATGTGTTAAGTCGTATTCATTTTTTTGTTCAACACTTGTGTTTTATTTTAAGATTTAACACATCGTTGGTAGCAATCCCTCAATTGCTGTCTGAGGCTCTATATTGCTGACTGAGGCTCTCGAAGTCAGCAATAAGCTTTGGTTATTGAAAGTATCCATTCTGCCAATTTGTCACAATACTGCTATTGGCACAAAGCTTGACAAGTCTGAGCAAAATTTCTAAGTAGTATGAAAACTGGACAAATACATGTTTCTACGGAAAACATCTTTCCGATTATTAAAAAATTCTTGTACTCAGATCATGAGATTTTTTTGCGCGAATTGGTATCCAATGCTGTCGACGCAAGCCAAAAGTTAAAAGTCCTTACTTCAACTGGTGAATTTAAAGGTGAAGTAGGTGAGTTGAAAGTGGAAGTGCTTTTAGATAAAGAAGCAAAAACCTTGACCATCCGAGATAACGGGATTGGTATGACAGCCGAAGAAATTGATAAATACATCAATCAAATTGCCTTTTCTGGGGCTGAAGAATTCGTTAAGCAATACGAAGGTAAAGACGGTGCAGAAAACATCATCGGACACTTTGGTCTTGGTTTCTATTCTGCATTCATGGTTGCTGAGAAGGTTCAAATTCAAACCTTAGCTCGTTACGAAGGTGCACAAGCTGTACAATGGGAAAGTAATGGATCGGTTGATTTTACCATTACAGAAATTGAAAAAACAACACGCGGTACTGATATCGTTTTGTTCATCACTGAAGAATCAGCTGAGTTTTTAGATAAAGCGCGCATTCAAGGAATTTTAGATAAATATTGTAAGTTTTTACCTATTCCTGTAGTATTCGGTACTAAAGTAGAATACATTGACTCTCCTGAAGGCGAAAAAGACGAGAATGGAAAAGTAAAACGCGTTTCTATCGATGTTCCGAATCAAGTGAATAACCCAAGTCCTGCTTGGACAAAAGCACCAGTGGATTTAAAAGAGGAGGATTACAATGCATTTTACCGTGAATTGTATCCAATGACGTTTGAAGATCCCCTGTTCCATATTCATTTGAATGTTGATTACCCTTTCAACTTGACTGGGATTTTATACTTCCCTAAAATCAAAGAAAATGTAGAGGTTCAACGCAATAAAATCAATTTGTACTGCAATCAAGTGTTCATTACAGATTCAGTAGCTGAAATTGTTCCTGAGTTCTTAACCTTGTTGCACGGGGTGATTGATTCTCCAGATATTCCCTTAAACGTATCACGTTCTTACTTGCAAAGCGATGGAAATGTGAAGAAAATCTCGACACATATCACGAAGAAAGTTGCGGATAAATTGGCTGAAATGTTCAAAAAAGACCGTGCAGATTTTGAGTCGAAATGGGATGATTTGAAGATTTTTGTGGAATATGGAATGCTTTCAGATGACAAATTTGCTGAAAAAGCGAAAAGTTTTGCTTTGGTGAAAACAGCTGAAGGAAAGTATTTGACCTTGGATGAATTGAAAGAGCAAATTGCGCCTTTGCAAACAGATAAAAACAACAAAGTTATCGCATTGTACACGCACAGTTTTGAAGAGCATTTTTCTTTTGTGAAACAAGCGAAAGACAGAGGCTACCAAGTAGTCTTGATTGACGGACCTTTGGCTTCTCATTGGATTTCAAAAATTGAGCAAAGCATTGAAAATATCAGTTTTGCTCGAGTAGATGCAGATTCTTTGGATGCCTTGATTCAGAAAGAAGGTGAATTGCCATCGAAATTGTCTGAAGAACAACAAACAAGTTTAAAACCATTGTTTGAATCTGCTGTTGACAAGCAAAAATTCAAAGTGGAGTTCAAATCGATGAGTGAAACAGATGCTCCAATCATTGTCACGCAACCTGAGTTCATTCGTCGTATGATGGAGCAACAAAAATACGGTGGAGGAGGATTCTTCGGTGCTTTTCCGGAGACTTACAACTTGGTAGTGAATGCCAATCATCAAAAAGTGGGTGCTTTATTGGATTTGTCTAATGATGACGAAAAATCTAACAAAGTGAAGCAACTGACAGATTTAGCATTGCTTTCACAAGGTATGTTAAAAGGCGAAGAATTGAACAATTTTATTGAACGAAGCATCGCTTTTATTTAAATTTACAATCTCAATTCCCGTCATCTCTTTGTTTGGAGGAGATGACGGGATCTTTTTTTAGTTGAACAAGTGTATAGTATCATTTTTGCCATCATTGGATTTGCCATTTCAAGAGGAAGAATTTGGCCAGCAATTATCGGATTTTTAATCGGAGGATTTTTTGATCAAGCTGCTCGCGCTCGCAAAGCGCAAGGAGGAAATGGTCAGCAAGGTCAACGTCAGGCATTTGATGATATCTTTACTTATTACCGTCAACAAACACAACGTTACGATTTCCCAACACAACTTTTGGCGCTTTCTGCCTATATCATGAAAAGTGATGGACGCGTGGTTCGTTCAGAGTTGGATTTCGTAAAGGGCTTTTTAGCACAACAATTTGGACCGAATTTCAACGGTCAGCATTTACAAACCTTGAAGCATTTTTTAGACGCTCCAAGTATTCCAATTGAAGAGATTTGCAACGATATTCGCATGCGAGCTCAAGTAGAAATTCGCATTCAATTATTACATTATTTGTTTGGAATTGCAAGAGCAGACGGAGATGTTTCCGATGCTGAAGTACAAACCTTACAGCGTTTAGCAAATTTGCTACAAGTTCCACCTATGGACTTCCGTTCTGTTCAAGGAATGTTCAAACAAAATCTTGATTCGGACTACGAAATTTTAGGTCTTGAAAAATCAGCCACTGACGATGAGGTGAAAAAAGCCTACCGTAAAATGGCTGTGCGATACCATCCCGATAAAGTGGCATCATTAGGCGAAGAATACCAAAAAGGAGCGAAGGAGAAATTCCAACGCATTCAGGAAGCTTATGATAACATCAAGAAAGCAAGAGGATTATAAAGGGGGATTTCTTACCATTCAAGGGAAAATTTTCACAACATTCCATGCTATTTCCGTTGTATCTAAGCAAATAGTCATTTTGGTTCATTTACGTTATTAAAAAGCGTTTTTTTATAGTCTATTACTACGTTTCAGACTACTATGAAAAAATGCATTTATTTCACAAGGACTAAGTTCAATCTTTTTTTACAATTACTATTTCTGTTTTTATTCCAAGGTGTTCTGTTTGCTCAGAATCAAGCTGCAAATGGAATGGAATCAAAAGAAAATAATTTCTCTTCCTTTTCTGAACAGAAGACTTCAAATCTTGATTCTTGGAAACGAATCAATCAAACATCCTATTATTCTCATCCTGAGTTTGGAGTATTACCCAAAGATGCTCCATGTCTTGAATGTGTGGAAGATTTATCGAAACGAACGATGGATGAACGTTATTTTATTGACATCAAAAACCCCAATCAATTTTATCAGCAGAAAGCCATGGGGCAATTGCATGAATTGGTGAATGGTAATTGGTTGACAATCGATCATCGATTAAAAAACAGTTCAAATGGTGTTTACACCTCAGGTTTTGTTACAGATAGAGCGGGGTTTGATGTAAATAGCTTTCATGGTTTTTTAGAAACGAGTTTCGGTAAATTGAAGTTCAATCAATGGACATTAATCATTAAAAAAGAGGGGCAATTTCAACAGGGTATTGATGCTAATTGGTCCAATGTTACTGTAGGAGATGATGGCCTTAAAATCACTTCCGTTTTCCCAGGTATAGATGCAGAAATGCGAGTATTAAGAGGAGCAATCAAAACCAATTTCATCATTCGTTCAAATGAATTTGGTGTTTTTGATGAAATGCTTTTCACTGATGCATTTGATATTGCTGGAGGTTCGATATTGAGTTTTGCTAATGGGATTTCTAATGAAGGAGTAGGTGATGTTTTTGTGAAAAATGATTTAGGTGATTTAGCATTTATACAACAAGGAATTTTATACGCGAAAAACGGTCCGAAAGATTTAATCCTAGATCCTGTTTATCGGATTTCTGAAAATAAATTGAGTGTTGTTGTGCCATTTGATTGGATCAATGAATACATCGATGAATATGAATTAATTGTGGACCCACTTGTAACAGGTTCTGCTACTTTAGCTCAGGCGTCTATTTTAGGTTCACAATACAATGCATCATGTAATTTTACCAATTCGTGTAATGCCACTTTAGTAGTACCAAGACCTGCTAACTCAACGATTACCGATGTTGCTTGGACATTTAATTACACTGCAAC
>JADLGD010000113.1 GCA_020849495.1 Fluviicola sp. | reverse complement strand
TCAAAGCAGATACGATGGCAAACAAGAATAAAAGCAGTTTTAATTTCTGGGGACTTGAAAAGCAGCAGCATTCTTGGGAATTGGCTATTTATTCGAGTGAATTGAACTTACTCCATCAACTGCTTCTTTCTGATACTTCAATTGCGCTTATTCAAAGGGCACTATTCGAACGACATGAAAATGCAAGTGTTATGCTTCAAAACGACAACAAGCAATTTGGGTTGATTACCTATGATGGTACCATTGTTCAACCTTTTGACGCTTCAATTTGTTATCCACTTTACGATTATCCAAGACGACAACTTCAATTTTATGTTCGAGGTCATGAGGGAAAATATCAATTGTTTGATGAAATGGGGAAAAAATGTTCCGATATCACTTTTGATACCTTGTATGTTCCTTCTGTAAATTTTACTTTAACAGTTCTTGGTAAAAATGAAAAGGGGTACAGTTTGTTTGACGAAAATGGAGCTTGCCTCATTGAAAATGGTACTCGTTACTTGTACGAACATCGAGTTGCAGGATTTGGTGAACGTTTTCCATACCATACGCCAACGGCTTACATCGTGAAAGACGATCATTTATACATGATGCACAACAACAATATGGTGCTCATCAACGATCAATTTACACCATTTACTAACGATACACTTCGCCTCTCTTTTGGTTGGGTAGTTGACCGAAATGGAAAAATTGTATCGACGGAATGGAGGCGATGAGGATTTTACATGTATGGTCCATCCAAACCGCGGACTTTGCAGATTAGTTTACGCTATGAAAATGGAGCAGAATAATCGAAAAACCAATACAAGTAGTATTTTTGACTAAATTCTATCCATGAAACACCTTATACTTGTCATTTCAGTTTCGATGTTTGCCTTTAGTGCAGTTTCGCAACTATCTGTTCCAGAACTAGATTCGTTGAAAAAAATCTGGAAGATCGATCTTGAACAGCAAGTGCTAGATAAAGGAATTGGTCAATACGATAAAGAGTTCTCGAACACTTTTGCAGATTCACTTTATGCTCAATTTCAAATAGACACCTTTATTGTTGAAGGAATTTATGGTTATCAATTAGCAGCAGATGTTTCTACTTATGGCTCGAATAGAGCTACAAAAGATTGCGAAGCAAGTTATGAGGTTTTGCTCAACAAGTATTACACGATCTTCTTGAAAAAACTCAACAAAGAAGACAGCAAAAAATTGATAGAATCTCAAAAAGCTTGGTTGAAATTTCGAGATGCAGAACGCGAAGTCAATTCTTCTTTAGTCAAATCGGAATACAGCGGAGGTGGTACCATCCATCAATTGATTCATTCAAGTCAGAATTTATACATTACCAAAATGCGGGTCGTTGAATTGGTGGGCTATTTAATGCGCATGCAATAATGTATACATTTCTCTTACTCAACATCAGAGTCTTTTCCTTCGCTTATGGCTTAGCACAAGTCATCAATAAAAAACACCTGAAAATTGGAGTAACTTTGTTGATTCTTGGATTTGCTGTTGCTGTTTATTTGATTTACGATTTTATTACAAACTTTCATTTACCTCTTTGTTAATCACATTTTATGAAGTATTTATTCCTTTTGTTGACACTGGTTTTTAGTGCTGCTTTATTCGGACAATTAACAAGTGGTTATTCCAAATCGGAAGCTGCTGAGTTGATGAAAGTCAATTTTCGTTTTGCAGATTCTACTTATTACGATTCGTTTCCCGGTCCTGAACGTTTCCATCACGTGTATCGTTCTAAAGCAGTAGGGTTTGATAACATGTGGGATTTATGGGAAGATGAAAATGGTGTTGGTGTGTTGAGCGTGCGTGGTACAACCAAAAATCTAATCAGTTGGGGGTCGAACTTTAATTCTGCTATGATTCCTGCAAATGGGTGGATCAAAATCAGTGAAAAAGACACCTTTCATTACGCATTGGCAAATGATCCAAAAGCATTGGTTCATGTTGGATGGACCGTTTCCTTAGGTTGTTTGTGGAAAGACATGGAACCCCAATTGAATGCATTTCTTGCAAGTGGAAAACGTCAAATCTTTGTTACTGGCCACAGTCAAGGCGGTGCCATTGCTTATTTGTTGACAGCTCATTTGCGTATGTTGCAGCAAGCAGGGAAATTACCAGCAGATCTTGTGCTTAAAACTTATTGTAGTGCGGCTCCAAAGCCTGGTAATTTGTTCTTTGCCTATGATTACGAAGTAATGACGCATGGTGGCTGGGCTTTCAATACCATCAATGCTTATGATTGGGTACCGGAAACACCATTTTCTGTTCATACAGTCAATGATTTCAACACCATTAATCCATTTACTGATGCTAAAAAAGGAATGAAAACTTTGCCTTTTTTTCCACGTTTGTTTATCAAGCATGCTTACAATAAAATGGATCGACCAACGCGCAAAGCAGAACGTCATTTCAGAAAATATTTAGGACACAAGATCAATAAGTTAATCGCTAAAACACTTCCTGGATTCGAAGCGCCAAGCTATTCCAAATCATTCGCTTACGAGCGTTGTGGACAATATGTGATACTAATGCCCAAAGCAGATTACGTGAGTGCATTTCCTCAAGATCCAAAAGATTTGTTTGGTAATCACATGATTTTGCCTTATTTGTTTTTGTTGGACCAGTTTTCAGAGTAATCAATTGAACCAATTCACTTTGTAACTGTTTTGAATTTATGAACGAAATAAAGAGAAGTGATTTGTTGCCAGAGATTTTCTTTGATGAAACCCTTGAAAGTAAATCCGATGAACAGTTTCAAAACACGGTCTTACGTGCCATTTGCAAGTTTCAAAACGAACATTTGATTGCCATTTCACAAAAGACATGTTTGGAAATGAATCCTTTGTTTCTACAGTTGACCTTGCCTAAAAAGAAGACCTTTCTTACAGCTTTGTTGCAAAAGAACAGTGACTTGAAACAGTTGTTAATTGGGTTGATAGTAGGATTTATGGAACCAGATCAATTGGATTATTACCTGCAAAACAAAGCAAGTATCAACAAACGCATTTTACGATTGATAGAGAAACGCTTATTGGATCAGTTGTAATTAACCAATTTTCACTGGTGCCCCTAAAAATTTCGCGTTTACTCCAAATAAGATATCCCAAAACACTTTCATTCGCGCAAAACGTTCTCTGACTTTTGTTTTAAATCCGCTCATTTTGGTTACTTCTTTTGCGTTGAATCCAATGACTTTCATATCGAAATGTTCACCCAAGTAAATTGCTCTTTCGTTGTGGAAACGTTGAGAAATGACAATGATCTCTTTTTGCCCAAAGACTTTCAATGCTCTTTCCATGGAGTCCAGTGTGCGAAAACCTGCGTAATCCAAGACGATTTTATCTGATGGAATTCCTGCAGCTATCAATGCATCACGCATATCAGTTGGTTCGTCATAGTCTTTCTGACCATTATCTCCACTTACTAAAATGTATTTGATTTTTCCAGCATTGTACAAAGCTACAGCGGCTTCAATACGGTATTGAAAATACAAATTCGGATTCCCTTTTCTGCCTGTTTTTGAAGTTCCCAATACCAAACCAACAGTTGCAGAAGGACAAGAAGCAACATCTGAATACATTTTTCCTTCAGCGTTTGATTCAATGGCCCAATTGGCTCCAAAAAACCAAACAATAAAAAATGAAAGGCTAACTAATGCAAAGATTTTGATGCGTTTTTGTCTTTTGGTTTTTACTTTTTTTTCCATTGTTATAGTTCGAATTTGTTTGGTTTACATGAGTTCAGATAAATGAATGAATGCATCAACTACTTCATGAGCATGTTCGTTTTCAATGATTTCTTCGTTTGAAATAAACGTATTGATCAGCATTTTTTTAGTTTTCGTTTCTTGTTGAAACGCTACTTTTCGTTGTTTTATTTCTTGCGCATACTTTTTCGATATTTCGAAGTCACTCTCGTAAAATTTACATTCACATAGATTGATGGCTGCATCTTTACGATCGATCACCAAATCGATTTGAAATCCTTGTGTAGTTGTATTTCCAACTTTCGTAAAACTGGAAGTTTCGGTATAAACACCAAGTATTCCTAATGCTTTTTTGATTTCTTGAATATGCTTCAAACACAATGATTCAAAAGCAAATCCTTTCCAAGTTTTATAACTTTGAGATTGTGCTATTTGTTGCCAAATTGCAGCGTCCTTTTTCTCATTTCCCTTCATGAAACGATGATAGAAAACCGAAAATTCATCAACAAGTCGATAAACACTTCCCCTTTTTTTCTTGCCAAAAGGAAAGATATCTTCCACAAAGCCAGTTAAAAGCAAATCGTTCATAGTTCGAGTAAAGGGTCCGCCTGCACTAACTTTTGAAGCATTGATTAATTGCTCTCTTGTTAATCCATTGTGCGATTTTGCTAAAACTGAAACGATTGCTTCGTGGTTTTCCCAATAGTTGAATAGTGCTTTGTATAAGTTGTTGTATTCATTTTTAAGAATCCCATTTGCTTCAAAACAGATTCTTTCAATAGCTTTTGCAGGACTTTCTCCTTTTTTTAGTTGTTCTAAATAATAGGGCAGTCCACCAAGTGCCATGTAGATTTCAGCAATACCTGTTGGTGTATAGTTGATGTTCTTTGTCGCTAAAAATTGTTTTGTTTCGGCAAGGGTAAATGGTTTTAAATGAATTGGAAGATTCACTCTGTTGTGAAATCCACCTTTATCATTGATGATTTTTTGAGTAATCCAAGAGGTAGCAGAACCACAAACTACGAGTATGAAGTGTTTTTCTACAGAAAGATAGTCATTCCACAAGTGAGCAAGTAATTGCGTGAATTTAGATTTTGCCGTTGCTATCCATGGTAATTCATCAATGAAAACAACTTGCTTTTTCGTTTTGGGTAGACTTTTTAAATAGAATTTTAATAGCGCAAAAGCTTGCTGCCAATCTGTTACTTTTCCTGTAATTGTAGTGTTTGGATTGTGTTCTTGTAACTTTTGGACAAAGTTATTCAGTTGTGTTTGCAAATTTGCTGATTGAATTCCAGTTACTGAAAAGCACATATTCTTCGTGTAGACTTCTCTAACAATGTAAGTTTTACCAACTCTTCTTCTGCCAGTAATTGCTACAAAAGAAGAGTGCTTTGCTTTCAATGCATCTACCATTAACTGTGTTTGTTCTTCTCTTCCAATCATAGTTGCTATTATTGATTTTTTTGAATTGATTTTCTTTGTATAAGTGTATTTAAGTCTTTATAAATATAATATAAATACAAATATAGCTGTTTGTTTTCCGTTGTTTTTTTAATGTACAACGATAGTATTAGGATTATATCAGTATTTATCTTGTGTAATAACATAGATAAGTACAATTATAAACAATTCATTAAAACAAAAAAATCCATGGTAAAAGAGCTTGATTTCTTCTACCATGGATTTACAATTATTCGTTTACGCTTTAACCTACAATCTCTTCTTCAACTGAGATGGGTTTTCTGAAAACAATCTTGCCATCAAAAATGTCCATTACGACTACATTTTCCAAATCCAATGTTCCTGCTAAAATGGACTTGGATAATTCATTCAATACTTGTTTCTGGATCACTCGTTTCACCGGTCTTGCTCCAAAATGTGGATCGTAACCAGCTTCAACTAAATGTGCTTTTGCCTCTTCTGTCATGTGAATGCGAATGCCTTTTTCACCCAATAAAGTTGTCAATTGATTCAATTGCAATTGGACAATTTGGCGAACGTAGCGCTTGTTCAAAGGCGTAAACACGATAGTTTCATCGATGCGGTTCAAAAACTCTGGACGAATGGTTTGTTTCAATAATTCCATCACTTTGAACTTCGCTTTGTCCATTGCTTCTTGCAGGTTTTCTTCTTTCACACCGTCAAAGCTTTCTTGGATCAAATGAGAACCCATATTGGAGGTCATAATGATAATGGTGTTTTTAAAGTTCACCGTTCTTCCTTTGTTATCGGTCAATCGGCCATCATCCAACACTTGCAACAAGATATTGAAAACATCCGGATGGGCTTTTTCGATTTCATCCAATAAAACAATCGAGTAGGGTTTTCTGCGAACAGCTTCCGTTAATTGTCCACCTTCATCATAGCCAACGTATCCCGGAGGCGCTCCAACCAATCGACTCACCGAATGTTTTTCTTGGTATTCCGACATGTCAATACGCGTCATGGCATTTTCATCGTTGAATAAGAAATCGGCTAATGCTTTTGCTAATTCAGTTTTTCCAACACCTGTTGGTCCCAAAAAGATAAACGATCCAATTGGTTTACGCATATCTTGCAATCCAGCTCTACTTCTTCGAACAGCATCCGATAAAGCTTCAATGGCTTCTTCTTGTCCAACCACACGTTTCCCCAATTCATCTTCCAAGCGCAGTAATTTCGACTTCTCGCTTTCAATCATTTTATTGACTGGAATTCCGGTCCATTTAGAAACAA
The DNA here is from genome assembly GCA_020849495.1 of Fluviicola sp. GTDB lineage: Bacteria > Bacteroidota > Bacteroidia > Flavobacteriales_D > Crocinitomicaceae > Fluviicola. Next base: position 8,761 of record JADLGD010000113.1, on the reverse strand, counting down.
CATCTGCAATTTCTTCTGCATCCACTTCTTCTTTGATCAATTTCGAATTGGCTTGCATGTTGAGCAATTGCTGTTTGGCTTCTTCCAATTTGGTTTCTGCTTCTTTGATTTTACCGTAACGAATTTCAGCCACTTTACCATAATCGCCTGCACGTTCAGCTTGATCGGCTTCCAATTTCAGGTTTTCAATCAATTCTTTTGTTTTTTGAACACCATCTACCACATCTCGTTCTGCTTGCCAACGAGCTTTGAATGCATTGCGCTGTTCTTCCAAAGTAGAAAGTTCTTTGCTCAAATGCTCCAATTTTGCAGTGTCATTTTCGCGTTTAATAGCTTCGCGTTCAATTTCTAATTGCATGATACGACGTTCCAACTCATCCAATTCTTCTGGTTTGGAGTTGATTTCCATTCGCAATTTCGAAGCAGCCTCATCGATTAAGTCAATGGCTTTATCTGGTAAGTGACGTTCAGTGATGTATCGCTGTGACAACTCAACAGCGGCAATAATCGCTGCATCTTTGATCAACACTTTGTGGTGATTTTCGTATTTTTCTTTGATTCCTCTTAAGATAGAAATAGCATCTTCTGTGTCTGGTTCATCCACTAAAACAGGTTGAAAACGTCTCACTAAAGCTTTATCTTTCTCAAAGTATTTTTGGTATTCGTTCAAAGTTGTAGCACCAACTGCACGTAATTCTCCTCTTGCTAAAGCTGGTTTCAAAATGTTTGCTGCATCCATTGCGCCTTCGCCACCACCAGCACCAACCAAAGTGTGGATTTCATCAATGAACAAAATGATTTCGCCATCTGCTGAAGTGACTACTTTTACAACGGATTTCAATCGTTCTTCAAATTCACCTTTGTATTTTGCGCCTGCAACCAAAGCACCCATGTCGAGCGAGTAAACAATCTTCGATTTTAAGTTTTCAGGTACATCTCCATCAATAATTCGATGAGCAATTCCTTCAGCGATAGCTGTTTTACCAACACCTGGTTCCCCAATCAAGATAGGGTTGTTTTTGGTTCTTCTTGTTAGAATTTGAAGTACACGACGGATTTCATCGTCACGACCAATCACAGGATCTAATTTTCCTGCTTTGGCCAATTCATTCAAATTCTTCGCGTATTTCTCCAGCGATTTGTAAGTGCCTTCTTGTTGGTTGGAAGTTACTTTTTCGCCATTTCTTAAATCCATGATACTTTTTATTACAGATGATTTATTCAGTTTTGCGTCTTTCAACAATTGACCAACTTGATCCGCACTTTCCATTAATGCAAGAAACAACATCTCAACGGAAACAAATTCATCTCCTTGTTGTTTTGCCAGTTGTACTGCTTGATTCAGCGTTTGTTGTGCTTTTTGCGAAAGAAAAAGTTGTCCACCTGAAACCTTACTGAAGCTTTTTAAGATACTATCTAAAGCCAGTTCAATGGTTTGAGGATTGACCTTGTTTTGGGTTAAAATGTAAGGAACGACATCTTGATCTTGCAAGAAAATTCCTTTCAAAAGGTGTGCATTTTCAATTGCTGGATGTCCTTCTCCTTGCGCTAAATTTTGCGCTGCTTGAATGACTTCTTGCGTTTTGATTGTAAATTGATTTGTGTCCATACAACAATGTGTTTCGGTTTGTTTGGTCTGCTTTCGTCAAATCACAATCCAATTTCAAAAACGGGCTAAAAACCTGTAATAATGGCAGTTTCAAAAGATTTCAACTGTAAAAATGACCGATTTACACTCAATTTTATGGAAACAGCATATTTTTCTCTGTCAATTTATACCTTCGTGCTATGAATCAGTTGAAGGAACTTTACGAAAAGTACGGGAAGTATTTTGTAGATATTTGGCAATACTTGGTCATCATTTTGATTTTCATCATTGCTGCGATTTTTATTTTGTGATTTGTATTCATTAAGATTTAAGTAAGAATTATTGAATTTATAGCAAGCAAACTAATTTAGAAAGTTGTATTTTTCGTTCATGAAAAATGCGCTCATCGTTTTTTTAGTGTTCATTAGCTTTCAATGGAGCTATTCTCAAGGGGTCAATATTGATTCGATTTCACATGTTGATTATCAGGCTTTGCACCAAGCCAATTTGAACGATTGTTGGGGCTACACCGATGAAACAGGAATTGAATATGCATTAGTTGGTACTACAAAAGGAACTTCCATTGTGAGTTTAGCAGATCCTTTGAACCCGATTGAAATTGTTTGGATTCCAGGAAGCGAATCAATTTGGCTTGATTTACAAGTGTATGATGATTATGCTTACATCACCACAGAAGCAGAAGATGGCTTACTGATCATCGATCTTTCTCCGCTCCCAGCAAGTACAACTTTGCCTACGACGTATTATTTTGGTCCAAGTAGCAATCCTTGGCAAAGTGCACACGATATCTTTATTGATCCAGATCAAGGTTGGGCTTACATTTGTGGGGCCAATCGTGGAAATGGAGGAATCATCATTTTAGACATTCACACCAATCCAATGGTACCAATTGAAGTAGGGGAGTTTGATAATTGGTATTGTCACGATGCTTTTTCACAAGGAAATAAATTGTATGGAGCACACATCTCTGATGGTTTACTTTCTGTAATTGATGTTTCAAATAGAGTAACTCCAATTTTATTGGGTACGAAAATAACTCCGAATGCATTTACTCATAATGTGTGGGTGACCTCAGATGATCAATTTGCTGTCACAACAGACGAGGTTACAGATGCATCCATCACCATGTACGATGTTTCAAATCCTTCTAGTATCATTGAATTGGATCGCATTCAAAGCAGTCCAGATTTAACAATCATTCCGCACAATGCATTCATTGTTGCAGATACAATACTTGCTACGTCTTATTATACTGATGGAATTGTGATTCACGATATGAAACGTCCTCACAATCTAGTAGAGATTGCTTCTTACGATACGCATCCATCTGAAGCCTCCAGTTTTGAAGGTGCTTGGGGAGTTTATCCTTTTTTTCAATCAGGAATCTATTTGGCAAGTGACATCACAAGAGGTTTATTTGTCTTGAAACCCCAATTGATTCAAGCTGCCTATTTCGAAGGATTGGTCATTGATTCAATTTCTACGAATCCGATTGAAAATGTAAAAGTGGAAATCCAAAATGATCCACAAATTGATTTCTCTAACTTCAATGGTGAATTTGCTGTTGGTACTGTCAATGCTGGACAAACAATGGTAACTTTTAGTAAAATTGCTTATTACCCCAAAACAGTGATGGTCGATTTTGTCAACGGACAATTGCTTTTGGATACCATTGAATTGGCTCCAATACCACCAACTCCCATTACCATCATCGTGGAGGATCTATTGGGAAATCCAATCATTGGTGCAGATGTTCGTATTCGCAACGCAATCATGGATATCGATGATCAAACGAATGGTTTTGGTGAAAGTGCAATGAACATTTATTATCCCGGTCAAAATACGATTATCGTTGGGAAATGGGGGTATGTGACACAATGTATCGATCAAGTAATCGATGATCAAACAGGAACAGTGACTGTTCAATTAGAATCGGGGTATTTTGATGATTTTTCATTTGATTTTGGTTGGACAGCCGCAAGTGTTGGTGCTATTTCGGGATTTTGGGAAAGAGGCAGACCGTTTTACAGTGGTTCAAATGCGACACCTACTCAAGATGCTGATTATGATTGTGGATACGAAGCTTTTATTACTGGAAACGGAGCCTATTTTGATTCGGATATCGATGATGTAGATGATGGAACGGTAGTACTTTATTCACCCATTTTTGATTTGAGTACATACACCGATCCTCATGTTAATTTCGTTCGATTTTTCTTTAATTACTTTGGTCCAAATCAAGTGAATGATTCCATGCAGGTTTTTCTTTCAAATGGAACTCAAACAGAACTGATCGATTTTATTGGTCCAAATATCAACCAATCAGAATGGCAGGTGGTGAGCAAACGGGTTTTAGACTTCTTAAATCCCACATCTTCTATGCAATTGATTGTTAAAGTGTCAGATGATGTTGCAAACATTAATATCACAGATGCAGCATTTGATTTTTTCACGGTTACAAATCAATCAATTCTTGCAATTGATGAAGAAACTTTCGAACTGAAACTGTTTCCAAATCCAGTTGAGGATCAATTAACTATTCAATCTCCTGCTGAAGGGGTTATTTCCATTTATTCAATTGGTGGATTGTATTTGGAAACCTATCAATTACAGGAGGGTGACACAACCATTGATCTTTCTTCGTTTGCCCCAGGAATCTATCTCATTCAAAAAGGGGAAGCAACTTTTCGAGTTCTAAAGCAGTAATAAGGAAAGATACGCTATATCTCACTAGAATCATTATTTTTGTTACCAAACTGAGTTTCTTTGGAAAAACAACCTGAAATATCAATTGTAGTCCCTTTATTCAACGAAGCAGAATCGCTTCCTGAATTACATGCATGGATAGTACGTGTTTTAAATGCACACCAACTTTCTTATGAAGTCGTTTTTATTGATGATGGAAGTAAGGACGGTTCTTGGGAAGTAATTGAATCCTTGCAACAAGCAGATGCAAATGTTCGTGGTATCAAATTCCAACGTAATTACGGTAAATCAGCTGCTTTGCATACTGGTTTTGAAGCTGTAAAAGGTAGAGTAGTGGTCACCATGGATGCCGATTTACAAGATTCACCGGATGAATTACCTGAATTGTACCGCATGATCATTGAAGAAGATTTTGATGTGGTTTCAGGATGGAAGAAAAAACGCTACGATCCAATTACTAAAACACTTCCAACAAAATTGTACAATTGGGCTGCTCGTCGTTTGACAGGAATTTATTTACACGATTTCAATTGCGGTTTAAAAGCCTACAAAAAAGTGGTAGTGAAAAGCATTGAGTTGTATGGTGACATGCATCGCTACATTCCTGCTTTAGCAAAATTCGCTGGATTTAATAAAATCGGTGAAAAAGTAGTGATTCACCAAGCTCGAAAATACGGAACGACAAAATTTGGGTTGAATCGATTTCTGAATGGACCATTGGACTTAATGACGGTGGTTTTCATGGGGAAATTTGGTAAAAAACCCATGCATTTTTTCGGGCCTATTGGGATGTTGCTATTTATGATTGGTTTTGGTTTAATCCTTTACCTAGGAATTGATAAATTGTTTTTTGATACAGCTGCTAAAAAATTGGCAGATCGCACTGAGTTTTATGTTTGTTTGGTTGCCATGTTAATGGGAGTTCAGTTTTTCTTAACTGGATTTATTGCTGAATTAATTGGTCGGAACAGCTCTACAAGAAATGCCTATTTAGTAGAAAAAGAAATCTAACTATGCTTTGGGGAATTGATGAAACATGGACGCTTTTCTTGGATAGAGATGGGGTTGTCAATGTTCGCCTTATGGATGATTATGTCAAGACAACTTCAGAATTTGAATTGTTGCCTGGTGTAGCTGAAGCTATTTCAAAAGCAAATCACCTATTTTACAAAACAGTTGTGGTGACCAATCAACAGGGAATTGGAAAAGGAATCATGACGGAGCGTAACCTTTCTGAAATTCATACTTATTGTAATCAGTTGTTGGAAAAAGAACATGCGCACATCGATGCATTTTATCATGCTCCAGCACTAGCGAATGCAAACAGTGAATTAAGAAAACCTAAAACAGGAATGGCCTTTTTAGCAAAAAATGATTTTTCGTTGATTGATTTTACAAAATCTGTCATGGTGGGCGACTCTGATTCTGACATTTTGTTCGGAAAAGAACTTGGCATGAAAACTGTGTTTATTGCTCATGATGGTAAAACACATGCCATTGCTGATTGCTCTTACAGTTCGTTGAATGATTTTATTAAACTACTTTAATATGAAAACCGCTTTAATCTTTATCAGTTTTGTTTTTGGATTGACTGCTTTTTCTCAGCCTGTTAATAGAACAGATGCAAATGGAAAAAAACAAGGTCCGTGGGAAAAAACATACCCGAAATCGCGCGCTTTTGAATACAAAGGTCAGTTCAAAGACGATAAACCGGTAGGAACATTTACTTATTATTATCCTTCAACAAAAGTAAAAGCTGTCATCAAACACGATGAAAAAACGGGCCGTTCATCTGCTGTGATGTACCATGAAAATGGCTTGGTGATGGCTAAAGGGATTTATCGCAACCAGTTAAAAGACAGTATTTGGGATTATTATGGACCGTCAGGAAGACAAAGCCTTAAAGAAACCTACACAAAAGATAAATTAAACGGCACCACAACTGTTTATTACATTCCCGAAGAAGTGGGTGATAAACGTTTGATCGTTGCAAAAACATCCGTTTATACAAATGGCGTTTTGAATGGTGACGTAATCGAGTATTTTGACACAGGGGTTATCAAAAGCAAGGTCAAATACGTAAACGGCGTAAAAGAAGGTGTCATGGTTACCAATCACCCGAATGGAAAGCCAATGATGACCGAGCGATTTAAAAAAGGAGTTCCTCATGGATGGCAAATTGCTCATGATCAAACGGGAAAAGAAATTGGTAAAAAGTATTACTGTTACGGTGAATTATTAGAAGGTAAACGCTTAGAGGATCGCTTGAAAGAATGCAAAGCAAAAGGGATTAGTCCAAACGGGTAGTTCTTTCATTCGTATTCAGTAAATATTCTTTTGCATTCTTTTTCAGTTCATTTTATTTCGGATTCATTTTCATTTTGTTTATTTTCGATGAAATTAATGGAATGACCTTCGTGAAAAAAGTCTTGGTTTTAATATGTGTAATTGGAGCGCTTGTTTCTTGTAAAAAAGACAATGAGCCCGTTAATTTTCATTTTGGCTATTTTCCAATCGATCAAGGAAGATATGTCATTTACCAAGTTCATGAAGAAAACATCGATGTCAATGTGAATAAATACGATATTTCGGACTATTACTTAAAAGCAATTTTAGGCGATACAGTTATTGATAATCAAGGAAGAATTGCAAGAAGGTATGAACGTTATATTAGTGAAAATGCAAATGGTCCGTGGGTTTTGAAAGATATTTGGACAACATTAATTGAGTCTAATCGTGCTGAATTAGTGGAAGAAAACAATCGCATGATTAAGATGGTATTTGCTCCTACAAAATTCAAAGAGTGGAATATGAATGCTTACAATGTGTTAGATCCTTTGGATTGCTACTACAGAGATATTCATAAATCCTTTGCTTTAAACGGAATTACTTATGATTCAACGGTGGTTGTTGAACAAGAAGATTACTCAGGTAGTCTGATTGAATATCGCCGCAAATATGAAATCTATGCGAAGAATGTTGGGATGATTCACAAATATTTTAAAGATCAGACGAACGCTTGGGGGGACACAAGTGATGTCATTAAGGGTAAAACCTTGATCATGAATGCCGTTGAATTTGGTGTGGAATAATCAGATTCAAATTCAGAATTAGTCTTATTTTTGCTAAAAACCGTTTTTATGCAATTCGAAGACGTTAAACAAGATTGTAAACACTTCAGAGGAAATATTCCATGTAAACCAAATAAGGTAAATGGAAGTGAATGTTCAACTTGTTCCGAGTACTTACCCATTTCGAAAAGAATTTTAATCATCAAGCTTGGTGCCTTAGGGGATGTTATCCGTACAACTCCGCTTGTAGTGAAATTCAAAGAATTGTATCCGAATTGCCACATTACTTGGTTGACTCAATCACCAGCAGTTTTACCACAAAACGAAATTGATTCCATTTTAAAACCAGATGCTTTTTCCTTGTTTTTGATTGAAAATAGTCGTTATGATATTGCAATCAACCTCGATAAAGAATTGGAAGCTTGTCTGTTGTTGTTCAAAACGACTGCTACTGTAAAATACGGTTACAATTGGGATAACGGGAAAATTGTTCCAGCTACGCCAGCTGCGGAGCACAAAATAATGACCGGTTTTTTTGATGATTTATCACAACAAAACACCAAAAGTTATCTAGAAGAAATCTTTGAAATTTGTCATTTTACGTTCAACTATGAGCCTTATTTAATCAATAAAAATGATGCGTTAATTGCAAAATGGCGAACTCAGTTGACTTCCCTTGCAAATGGGAAAAAGATCATTGGATTGAATACTGGATGTGGTCCTCGATGGAATACGCGTTTATGGTCAAATGAATCGTGGGAGCAACTATCACAGCATTTGGTAAATCAAGGTTACTTTCCTGTTTTTCTAGGAGGAGAATTGGAAGATGAGAAAAATAAAGGGTTTGCTCAAAAAACAGGTTCCTATTATCCTGGTCATTTTTCTTTGGAAGAATTCATCGCGTTAACAGCTGCTTGTGATACCATCGTAACCCAAGTTTCAATGATGATGCACATTGCTACAGCTTTGCAAAAACAAATGGTGTTGATGAATAATATTTTCAATGCACACGAATTTGAATTGTACAATCGTGGCGAAATTATCCAGCCCAGTGTAGGTTGTGAATGTTATTATGGAAACACCTGTAAACGCGGACAATCGTGTATGCATGATTTGTCATCTGAAGAAGTACTTGCTGCAGTGATTCGTGTATCTTAGACTTAATAAAATGAAATTTACAATACTTTCTACATTCTATCCTTTCCGTGGCGGAATAGCTCAATTCAATGCCAGTGTTTACAGGGAATTAGAAAAGGAACATGAAGTTGAAGCGGTTACGTTTAAAAGACAGTACCCTGATTTTTTATTTCCAGGTGAAACACAGTATGTTGGAGAAAATGATCCGTCTGATAAAATTCCAGCAGTTCGATTAGTC